>NZ_JBFUIU010000033.1:0-27346 GCF_056401695.1 Variovorax sp. P4_D9 | reverse complement strand
GATCCGGACAAGGCCCAGCAGCTGGTGCAGAACCGCGTCTCGCAGGCCGAGCCGCGGCTGCCCGAGGAGGTGCGCCGGCTCGGCATCACGACCATCAAGAGCTCGCCCGACCTGACGATGGTGGTGCACCTGCTGTCGCCCAACGGCCGCTACGACATGACCTACCTGCGCAACTACGCGGTGCTCAACGTCAAGGACCGGCTGGCGCGCGTGCAGGGCGTGGGCGACGTGCAGCTGTTCGGCTCGGGCGACTATTCGATGCGCGTCTGGCTCGACCCGCAGAAGGTGGCGCAGCGCGGCCTCTCGGCCAGCGACGTGGTGCGCGCGATCCGCGAGCAGAACGTGCAGGCGGCGGCCGGCGTGGTCGGTGCATCGCCGGGCCTGCAGGGCGTCGACATGCAGATCTCGATCAACGCCCAGGGACGGCTGCAGACCGAGGACGAGTTCGGCGACATCATCGTCAAGACCAGCGCCGACGGCGCGGTGACCCGGCTGCGCGACATCGCGCGGCTCGAACTCGGGGCCTCGAGCTATGCGCTGCGCTCGCTGCTCGACAACAAGGATGCGGTGGCGGTGCCGATCTTCGCGGCGCCGGGCTCGAACGCGATCCAGATCTCGAACGACGTCCGCGCCACCATGGCCGAACTCAAGAAGAACATGCCCGACGGCGTGGACTACAGCATCGTCTACGACCCGACGCAGTTCGTGCGGGCCTCGATAGAGTCGGTGATCCACACGCTGCTGGAGGCGATCGCGCTGGTGGTGCTGGTCGTGATCCTGTTCCTGCAGACCTGGCGCGCCTCTATCATCCCGCTGCTGGCGGTGCCGATCTCGGTCATCGGCACCTTTGCGGTGATGCACTTGTTCGGCTTCTCGATCAACGCGCTGAGCCTGTTCGGGCTGGTACTGGCGATCGGCATCGTGGTCGACGACGCGATCGTGGTGGTCGAGAACGTCGAGCGCAACATCGAGGCCGGCCTGACGCCGCGCGAGGCCACCTACCGCGCGATGCGGGAAGTGTCCGGGCCGATCATCGCGATCGCGCTGGTGCTGGTGGCTGTGTTCGTGCCGCTGGCCTTCATCAGCGGCCTCACGGGCCAGTTCTACAAGCAGTTCGCGTTGACGATCGCGATCTCGACCGTGATCTCGGCAATCAACTCGCTGACGCTGTCGCCGGCGCTCGCGGCCTTGCTGCTGCGCGGCCACGATGCGCCCAAGGACGCGCTGACGCGCGGCATGGACCACGTCTTCGGCCGCTTCTTCCGCGCCTTCAACCGCCTGTTCCATCGCGGCGCCGAGGGCTACAGCAGCGGCGTCAAGGGCGCCATCTCGCGCAAGGCGCTGATGATGGTGGTCTACCTGGCGCTGGTGGGCCTGACCTTCGGCCTCTTCAAGGCGGTCCCCGGCGGCTTCGTGCCGGCGCAGGACAAGCAGTACCTGATCGGCTTCGCCCAACTGCCCGACGGCGCCACCCTGGATCGCACCGAGGAGGTGACGCGGCGCATGAACGACATCGTCATGAAGCAGCCGGGCGTGGAGCACGCGATCACCTTCCCGGGGCTGTCGATCAACGGCTTCACCAACAGCTCGAACTCCGGCATCGTGTTCGTGAGCCTGAAGGACTTCGACCAGCGCAAGACGGCGAACCTCAGCGCCGGCGCCATCGCCGGGCAGCTCAATCAGCAGTTCGCCGGCATCCAGGACGCCTTCATCGCGATCTTCCCGCCGCCGCCGGTGCAGGGCCTCGGCACCACGGGCGGCTTCAAGCTGCAGCTCGAGGACCGCGGTTCGCTCGGTTACGCAGCGATGGATGGCGCGGTCAAGGCCTTCATGGCCAAGGCCCACCAGACGCCGGAGCTCGCGGGCATGTTCACCAGCTGGCAGGTCAACGTGCCGCAGCTGTATGCCGACATCGACCGCACCAAGGCGCGCCAGCTCGGCGTGTCGGTGACTGACGTGTTCGACACCATGCAGATCTACCTCGGCAGCCTCTACGCGAACGACTTCAACCGCTTCGGCCGGACCTACAGCGTGCGCGTCCAGGCCGATGCGCCGTACCGTGCACGGGCCGAGGACGTCGGCCTGCTCAAGGTGCGCTCGGCCAGCGGCGAGATGGTGCCGCTGTCGGCGCTGATGAACATCCAGCCCAGCTACGGGCCGGAGCGCGCGATGCGCTACAACGGCTTCCTCGCTGCCGACATCAACGGCGGCCCGGCACCGGGCTTCTCGTCGGGCCAGGCGCAGGCGGCGATCGAGCGCATCGCGGCCGAGACGCTGCCGCCGGGCATCCGCTTCGAATGGACCGAGCTGACCTACCAGGAGATCCTGGCCGGCAATTCGGCGCTGTGGGTGTTCCCGCTGGCGATCCTGCTGGTGTTCCTGGTGCTGGCGGCGCAGTACGAGAGCCTGACCCTGCCGGCTGCGATCATCCTGATCGTGCCGATGGGGATCCTGGCCGCGATGACGGGCGTGTGGCTGTCGGGCGGCGACAACAACGTCTTCACGCAGATCGGGCTGATGGTGCTGGTCGGGCTGTCGGCCAAGAACGCGATCCTGATCGTGGAGTTCGCGCGCGAGCTGGAGTTCGCCGGGCGCACGCCGCTGCAGGCGGCGATCGAGGCCAGCCGGCTGCGCCTGCGGCCGATCCTGATGACCTCGATGGCTTTCGTCATGGGCGTGCTGCCGCTGGTGCTGTCGACCGGCGCCGGGGCCGAGATGCGCAAGGCGATGGGCATCGCGGTGTTCTCCGGAATGATCGGCGTGACCGCGTTCGGCCTGTTCCTGACGCCGGTGTTCTACGTGCTGCTGCGGCGCCTGACGGGTAACCGCCCGCTCAAGCTGCATGGCGAGGTGCCGCATCTCGATGCCTTCGTGTCGGGCGACCATCCGGCCGGCGGCGGTGCGGGTGGCGGACTGCGCCCATCGCCCGCGGCACCGCTGCGCGACCACGTCTAGGCGCCACGGCGCCCTCCCAAGGAATTCCATCATGAATGCAAGACTTGAAAACCAAGGCCGGTCCTGGCGCGCCGCGCTGCTGCCGCTGCTCGCCGCTCTGGTCCTGACCGGCTGCGCGACCGCGCCGGCCGAGCTGCCGTCTTTCACGCCCCCGGCGCAGTTCAAGGAGCAGGCCACCGCCCCGCAGGGCGCCTGGACCCGCAGCCAGCCCGCCGAGGCCCAGCCGCGCGGCGAGTGGTGGCGCAGCTTCGACGACCCGGTGCTCGACCACCTGATCGAGCGCGCCGATGCCCGCAACGACACCATCCAGGCCGCCGCGGCCCGGCTGGCCGAGGCGCGGGCAGTGGCGCGCAGCGCCGATGCCGACCAGGCGCCGCAGATCGGCCTGGTCGCCGGCGGCGTGCGCAGTGCCGGCCTGGACCGCAACCTGAGCCCGCGGCCCTCGACGCTGGTCACGGCCGGCTTCGATTTCTCCTATGAGCTGGACCTGTTCGGCAAGCTCTCGCGCGCCAGCGATGCGGCGCGGCTCGACGCGGACGCGCGCGCCGGCCTGCTCCAGAGCACACGCCTGCTGGTGCAGGCCGAGGTGGCCCAGACTTACCTGGCGCTGCGCGCGATAGATGCCGAGCGGGCGCTGGTGCGCGACACGGTCGAGGCCTATCGCGACACGCTGCGCCTGACGCAGAGCCGCGAGCGGGCCGGAGACGTGGCCGAGCTCGATGTCGCGCGGGTCGAGACCGAGGTGGCCTCGAACGAGTCCGACGCGATGACGCTGGACCGCCGCCGCGCCGAGCTGGAGCATGCGCTGGCGGTGCTGGTCGGCGACCTCGCCTCCGATTTCGATGTCGGCACTGCCGAGTGGTCCACCGCCTTGCCGACGATCCCGCCGGGTGTGCCGGCCACCGTGCTGACGCGCCGGCCCGACATCTCGGCGGCACAGAAGTCGGTGCTGGCGGCGCAGGCCCGGGTCGGCGTCGCGCAGGCGGCGTGGTTCCCCGACATCAAGCTGACCGGCGGCGGCGGGTACGCGTCCGCCGATATCGGCGACCTGCTGAAGTGGTCGGCCCGGTCCTGGGGCATCGGCGCCTTGCTGGCCTTGCCGGTCTTCGACGGCGGCCGGCGCGAGGCCGGCGTGCAGAGCGCGTCGGCCCAACTCGATGGCGCCTTGTCGAGCTATCGGTCGCAGGTGCTGGTGGCCTTCAAGGAGGTCGAGGACCAGCTGTCATCGCTGCGCATCTTGGAACAGCAGTCGGGCGTGCAGGCCAAGGCGGTCACCTCGGCGACCCGCGCCACCGCGCTGTCCGATTCGCGCTACCGCAACGGCATGATCAGCCAGCTCGACCTGCTCGATGCGCGGCGCAGCGAACTGCAGAACCGGCGCCAGGCGCTGCAGGTGAAGTCGGCGCAATACCTGGCCACGGTCGCGCTGATCCGGGCGCTCGGCGGCAGCTGGGAGGTGCCGTCGGCGGCGCTGGCACCGGCGGCGGATGCGAAGGAGCGGGTGGCCGGGCGCTGAGACCGGCCGGCTTCAGGCCCCGAGGTAAGCCCGTCGCATGAGGGGTGAGATGTTCTCTATTTCGCCTCCGCCATCTTCCGCAATGCATTCGCGCCCATGACCAGCGCGCTCGCATAGCTCGATTGCGGCGTCGCGGCTGTCTGGATCGGGCTGTAGTAGATCGCCTCGGCGGCCTCGTTGTTGGTGGCTTCCAGGATGACCCAGAAGTACTGATCTTGGCCGCGCTCCTCGACCGTGAGCGCTATATCGCGTAAAGCTGTCATCCGCTTTGGTTCCTGTTTCCCGTGGATGCCTTGAAGCTAAGGGCGAAATGAATGAATGCTTTCGACTTCGTTTCTTGTCCGCGCTCCTTTGCGTGATGGAGTTCACGTAAAGGACAATCTCTCCATGAATTCAAAGCTGCCAAGTGGCCGAAACGCCCGCTGCGTGATGGTGCTCGGCACCACCAGCGGCGCCGGCAAGAGCTGGCTGGCCACCGCCCTGTGCCGCTGGTATGCACGCCAGGGCCTGCAGGTGGCGCCCTTCAAGGCACAGAACATGAGCAACAACGCGCGCGTGGTGGCCGGCGGGGAAATCGGCAGCGCGCAATATTTCCAGGCCCTTGCGGCGCGCGCCGAGCCCGAGGTGCGCATGAATCCGCTCTTGCTGAAACCCGAGCGCGACACCCACAGCCAGGTGGTGCTGATGGGGCAGGTGAGCCCCGAACTCACTGCGCTGTCCTGGCGCGGGCGCAGCGAGCGGGTCTGGCCGCAGATCGCCCAGGCGCTCGACGGCCTGCGTGCCGAGAACGATGTCCTGGTCATCGAGGGCGCCGGATCGCCGGCCGAGATCAACCTGATGGCGAGCGACATCGTCAACCTGCGCGTGGCGCGCCACGCCGCCGCGCGCTGCCTGCTGGTCACCGACATCGATCGCGGCGGCGCCTTCGCGCACCTCTACGGCACCTGGGCGCTGATGCCGGAACAAGACCGGGCGCTGCTCGCCGGCTTCGTCCTCAACAAGTTCCGCGGCGATGCCGCGCTGCTGGCGCCGGCGCCGCAGCAACTCGAGGCGCTGACCGGCGTGCCCACGGTCGCCACCTTGCCAATGTGGTGGCAGCACGGGCTGCCCGAGGAAGACGGCGTGTTCGACGATCGTAGCGTGTCCGGCGGCGAGGTCACGCGGACGGTCGCCGTGGTCGTCTATCCCCGGATCAGCAATCTCGACGAGTTCCAGCCGCTCAAGAACATCGCCGGCGTGCGCCTGCGCTGGGCGCGCAGCCCGGCCGACGTGGCGGGCGCCGACTGGATCGTCCTGCCCGGCTCGAAGAACACCAGCGCCGACCTGGACTGGCTGCGCGCCCAGGGCCTGGACCGGGCGGTGGCGGCGCACGCGGCACGCGGCGGCGCGGTGCTGGGCATCTGCGGCGGCCTGCAGATGCTGGGCGAGGCGCTGATCGATCCGCATGGGGTCGACGGCAACGGACCGGGCCTGGGCCTGCTGCCGGTGGTCACGACCTTTGCGCAGGACAAGACGGTGCGTCACCGTGACGCCGCATTCGGCCCCCTGGCTGGACCGTGGGCGGCGCTCTCGGGGGTCGCGGTGCGCGGCTACGAGATCCATCATGGCCAGACCGTCGAGCATCCCGCGATGGCGGCAGCCGGCGACCGTGCCGTCGCCGTGATGGCCGACGACCTGGCCTGGCAGAACCGCGGCGGCAACGTGCTCGGGCTCTACCTGCACGGCCTGTTCGAGGACCCGGCGGCGCTGCAGGCGCTGTTCGGAGTGGCGGCGCGCACGCTCGACGCCGTCTTCGATGGCCTGGCGGACCATATCGATTCCTACTTTGAACCGGGCGTGCTCCGCTCCCTGATCGAATGACCCTCGAACTTCCCTTCATCGACGACCTCGAAGATCCGGCACTCGCCGCCCGCCTTAAGCAGCGGCTCGACGGCAAGACCAAACCGGTCGGCGCCCTCGGCCGGCTGGAGGCGCTGGCCCTGCGGCTGGGCCTCGTTCTCGGCACCGAGGCGCCCGCGCTGGCAGAGCCGCAGATGCTGGTCTGCGCGGCCGACCACGGGCTGGCCGCGCGCGGCGTGTCGGCCTATCCGAGCGACGTGACCTGGCAGATGGTGAAGAACTTCCTTGGCGGCGGGGCTGCGGTCAGCGTGCTGGCGCGGCAGCACGGCATAGCGCTGACCGTGGTGGACTGCGGCGTGCGCCACGACTTCTCGCCGACCGAGGGCCTGCTGATCCGCAAGATCGCCCCTGGCACCGGCGACGCCTCGATCGGCCCGGCGATGAGCGCCGCGCAATGCGCGCAGGCCATCGCCAACGGCATGGCGGTGGTGCGCGGGCTGTCGGGCAATGCGCTGCTGCTCGGCGAGATGGGCATCGGCAATTCATCGGCGGCGGCGATGCTGCTGGCGCGCCTAGCCAACCAGGACATCGATGCTTGCACCGGTTCCGGCACCGGGCTCGACGCGGCCGGGCGGGCCCGCAAGCGCGAGGTGCTTCGCGGCGTGCTCGATCGGCATGCCGCGGCCACCGCGCCGCTGGAGGCGCTGGCGGCTTTCGGCGGCTTCGAGATCGCCACGCTGGTCGGCGCGGTGCTGCAGGCGGCGCTGGAGCGTCGCGTGATCGTGCTTGACGGCTACATCGCCAGCGCCGCGGTGCTGGTCGCCGCGGCACTGCGGCCGGAGGTGGTCCAGCGCTGCGTGGCGGCGCACCAATCGGCCGAGCCCGGCCATCGCCTGCTGTTGAATCACCTGCGCCTCGAGCCCTTGCTGCAGCTCGACCTGAGGCTCGGCGAAGGATCCGGCGCCGCGCTGGCTTGGCCGCTGCTCGAGTCGGCGTGCCGCATCCTGCGCGAGATGGCGAGCTTCGAATCGGCGGGG
This sequence comes from Variovorax sp. P4_D9, assembly GCF_056401695.1. Classification (NCBI taxonomy): domain Bacteria; kingdom Pseudomonadati; phylum Pseudomonadota; class Betaproteobacteria; order Burkholderiales; family Comamonadaceae; genus Variovorax; species Variovorax sp. P4_D9. Next base: position 19,999 of record NZ_JBFUIU010000033.1, on the reverse strand, counting down.
GTCTCGAAACGGGAGCCCGCGTGAACGGCGTGCGCCACTTCCTCCTGGCGCTGCAGTTCTTCACACGGGTTCCGGTCACCGGCGGGCTGGCGACCTGGGTCGGGTTCAGCCCGGCAATGCTGCGTGCCAGCGCGGCCCAYTTCCCCGGCGTCGGCTGGCTGGTCGGCGCGGTCGGGGCCGGTGTCTTCCTGGGGCTGCGCGCGGGCCTGCCCGGTGCGGCCGGCGCCTGCGCGGCGGCGCTGTTGTCGACCGTCGCCACCGTGTTGATGACCGGCGCCTTCCACGAAGACGGACTGGCCGACGTGGCGGACGGACTGGGCGGGTCGGCCGATCGCCTGCGTGCGCTCGACATCATGAAGGACTCGCGCATCGGCGCCTTCGGTGCGATTGCCCTGGTGCTGGCGCTCGGGCTCAAGGTGGCGCTGCTGGCGGCGTTGGCGGCGCAGGGCGCGATGGTCGCCGCGCTGGCCTTGCTGAGCGCCCATGTGCTGTCGCGGCTCGCCCCCTTGTTCCTGATCCGCCGGCTGCCCTATGTCGGCGATGCGAACGGCGCCAGCAAGGCCAAGCCGCTGGCCGATGCGATCGACGGCACTGCCTTGGTCGTCGCGGTCGTCTGGTCGATTCCGGCGATCGTGTTGCTGATCTGGGCGCATGGCATCGGGTGGGGTCTCGCGGCTCTCGGCCTGTGCGCCTTGGCCGCGCTCTGGATGGCGCGACTCTTCCGGCGTCGGCTCCATGGCTTCACCGGTGACGGCCTGGGTGCAACGCAACAGGTCTGCGAACTTGCGATCTACCTGGCATTGGCCTGGCGGCCATGAAGCTGCTGTTGATCCGGCATGCGAAGACCACCGCGGCCGACGGTCTCTGCTACGGCCGCACCGACGTGCCGGTGCTCCCTGAGCTGACGCGTGCGGCAGCCGCGCAAGTGGCCTTCGAACTGCCGTCCGGTGCCGCCATGGCCTGCTCCCCGCTGCTGCGCTGCAGCGAACTGGCCGAGGCCATCTCGGAAATTCGGCCCGAGTTCCGTGCGGTGACCGATCCGCGGCTGGCCGAGATGGATCTCGGCGTCTGGGAAGAGCGTCCCTGGGCGGCGATCGATCGCGCCGAGCTCGAGGCCTGGAGCCGCGACTTCGCTGACACCCGGGCCGGCGGCAACGGCGAGAGCACGCGCCAGTTCATGTGGCGTGTCGCCGGCGCCTTCGACGCCTGGCGCGCCAGCGGGCGAGATGCCGTGTGGGTGACGCACGCCGGCGTGATCCGTGCGGTGCGGCTGCTGCATGGAGGTGTGCGCGTGGTCGAGCGCGCCGACCAATGGCCGTCCGAGCCGATCGCCTTCGGCGCGCTGGTCGGCTTCGAGCGCTGATMTTCAGGGCACCGGCGTCTTCGGCTTGTAGTCGCACCAGGCCGCCACGGCGCATTGCCAGCACAGCGGCTTGCGCGCCACGCAGACGTAGCGGCCATGCAGGATCAGCCAGTGGTGGGCATGCAGGCGGTAGGCCTCGGGCACCCGCTTCTCGAGCTTCTGCTCGACCTCGAGCGGCGTCTTGCCGGGGGCCAGCCCGGTGCGGTTGCCGACCCGGAAGATGTGCGTGTCGACGGCCATGGTGGGCTCCCCGAAGGCGACGTTGAGCACCACGTTGGCGGTCTTGCGGCCGACGCCGGGCAGGGCTTCGAGTTCGGCCCGCTTGCGCGGCACCTCGCCGCCGTGCAACTCGACCAGCATGCGGCAGGCTTCGATCAGGTGCTTCGCCTTGCTGCGATAGAGTCCGATCGTCTTGATGTAACTCTCAAGGCCCTCGACGCCCAGGTCCAGGATCGCCTGTGGCGTGTTGGCGACCGGGAACAGCTTTCGAGTCGCCTTGTTGACGCCGACATCGGTGGCCTGCGCGGACAGCAGCACGGCGGCGAGGAGTTCGAACGGCGTGTCGTATTCGAGCTCCGTCTCGGGCGTCGGATTGGCCGCCTGTAGCGTGGCAAAGAACGGCTCTATGTCTGATTTCTTCATCGTGGCGGGAGTGTAGGGGCCGGCGCCGGGCCGCCCGCGGTGAGGGACGTGGAGGCTGCGACAATCGCTGTCTGCAACACCTCCGAAGAAGGCCCTCATGCAATTCGCTTCCCGTCTGGACAACGTCGAAACCTCCGCCATCCGAGAACTCTTCAAGCTGCTGGGCACGCCCGGCATCATCAGCTTCGCGGGCGGCTTCCCCGACAGCGCGATGTTCGATGTCGAGGGCCTGAAGGAGGCCAGCGCTAGGGCACTCGCCGAAGAGCCCGGCGGCGCCCTGCAGTACGGTGCCACCGAGGGCTACGAGCCGCTGCGCACGCAGCTCTCGGCCTTCATGAAGACTAAGGGCGTCGAGGTCGACCCGAGCGGCCTGATCGTGACCACCGGCAGCCAGCAGGCGCTCGACCTGCTGGGCAAGACGCTGATCTCCCCGGGCGACAAGGTTATCGTCGAAGGCCCGACCTTCCTGGCGACGATCCAGTGCTTCCGCCTGTACGGCGCGCAGCTGATCAGCGCGCCGATCGATGCCGACGGCGTGCGCACCGACGAACTCGAGAAGCTGATCGCCGAGCACAAGCCGAAGTTCGTCTACTTGATCCCGACTTTCGGCAATCCCAGCGGCGCGATGCTGAGTCTGGAGCGCCGCCGCAAGGTGCTCGAGATGGCGGTGAAGCACCAGACGCTGATCGTCGAGGACGATCCCTACGGCGACCTCTATTTCAACCAGCCGCCGCCGCCGTCGATCATGGCGCTGACCCGGGAAGTTCCGGGCAGCCGCGAGTTGGTGGCGCACTGCGGCAGCCTCAGCAAGGTGCTCAGCCCCGGCCTGCGCATCGGCTGGATGATCGGCCCGGCCGGGCTGCTCGCCAAGGCGACCATGTGCAAGCAGTTCAGCGACGCTCACACCAGCACCTTCGCCCAGGCCACCGCGGCGCAATACCTCAAGAGCGGCCGGATGCCCGCCACGCTGGCCAACGTGCGCAAGGTCTATGCGGAACGGGCCCAGGCGATGGGCGAGGCGCTCYGGCGTGAACTGGGCGACGCGGTCACCTTCACGCAACCGGGCGGCGGCCTGTTCTTCTGGGCCCGCCTGACCGGTGCCGGCGGCAAGATCGCGGATGCCAACGTGCTCGCCAAGCGGGCCATCGAGAAGCTCGTGGCCTTCGTGCCCGGCGCGCCCTTCTTCGCCGAGAAGCCGGACGTCGCAACGCTGCGGCTGAGCTTCGCGACCGCCAACGTCGAGAAGATCCGCGAGGGCATCGCGCGGCTCGGCGCGGCGCTCTAGTCTTCGCTCGACCGCCGGCGGTTCCGATTGCGCAGGAGTCGCCGAGGCGTCATCGATCCGACACGTCGCTTTCTTCGCGGCGTCATCCGTCGCCCCTACCTTCATGGGTTGATCTCCCGATCTTCATATCCATGAAAGAACCACGAATGACCGCGAACATCCCCTCTGAAGCGCCACAGATCGACCCGGACGACATCGGCTACAACAAGACATCGAACCCTTCCTTCCGCGACCTGGTCGAGGCGCGCCTGAGCCGCCGCAAGCTGTTCGGCCTCGGCGTCGGCAGCGCCAGCGTCGCGCTGTTGCAGGCCTGTGGCGGCGGCAGCAGCAATGGCTTCCTTCCTGTTGCCACCGCGGCCCCGGCACCCGCTCCGGCCCCGGCACCCGCGCCGGCGGCTGCCCCAGCGCCGGCCGCCGCCAAGCTCGGCTTCAGCGCCGTGCCGAAGAGCCTGGCCGATGTTGTGTCGGTGCCCCCGGGCTATACCGCCAGCGTCCTGTACCGCCTCGGTGACCCGATTGCGGCCGGCGTGCCGGCCTATCTGAACGACGGCACCGACGCGCCCGCCAGCTACGACCGGCGTGCCGGCGACCATCACGACGGCATGACCTTCTTCGGCATCGACGCCTCGAACAAGTGGGACCCGGCCGCCGCGGCGCGCGGCCTGCTCGCGATGAACCACGAAGCCATCACGTCGCTGTTCCTGCATCCCACCGGCCAGACCACCGTCGGCAGCGGCAACGCCGCGGTGCGCAGCGTGGCCGCCGAGGTGCAGCGCGAATTCTTTCTGCACGGCGTCAGCGTGATCGAGGTCGCCAGGAACGGCAGCGCCTGGACCTACAAGCAGGACTCGGCCTTCAACCGCCGTGTCCACACGCTGACCGAGATGCAGTTCTCGGGTCCGGCGGCGAAGACCGACTACCTGAAGACCAAGTACTCGAGCGACGGCAGCAAGACCCGCGGCACGGTCAACAATTGCGCCAACGGCACCACGCCCTGGGGCACCTATCTCACCTGCGAAGAGAACTGGGCGGGCTACTTCCGCCGCATCGCGGCGAACGACAACCCGAGCCGCAGCGCGAAGGAGATCGCGGCCTTCGGACGCTACGGCGTCGCCGGCACCGGCCGCGAGCTGTGGGCCACCGTCACGCCCGACACCAGCGACAACCTCTATGGCCGCTGGAACACGGAGGTCATCAGCGGCGCCGCCAGTGCCGTGGACGACTATCGCAACGGCGCCAACACCTACGGCTGGGTGGTCGAGATCGACCCTTTCACACCGGCCAGCACGCCGAAGAAGCGCACCGCGCTGGGCCGCTTCGGTCATGAGGGCGCCTGCCTCGGTCCGGTGGTGGTCGGCAAGCCGCTGGTCTGGTATATGGGCGACGACGCGCAGAACGAGTACATCTACAAGTTCGTCTCGACCAGGGCGTGGGACGCGGCCGACGTCAACGGCGGCATCGCGGCCGGCGACAAGTACATGGACGACGGCAAGCTCTACGTGGCCCGGTTCAACGCCGACGGCACGGGCAACTGGCTCGAACTTGCGCTGGGCGTCAATGGCATCACGGCCGGCAACGCTGCCTATGCCTTCAGCGATGCGGCGGACGTGTTGGTCAACGTCCGTCTCGCGGCCGACGCGGCCGGCGCGACTCGGATGGACCGGCCGGAGTGGACGGCCGTCAACCCGAAGAACGGCGAGGTGTACGTGACCCTCACCAACAACACGGCGCGACCCGTGGGCGGCACCGACGCCGCCAATCCGCGTTCCTACAACGATCCCAAGGGCCCGAGCCAGACGGCGCAGAAGGGCAATCCGAACGGCCATGTCGTCCGCTTCGCCGATGCGAACGGGAACCCTGCTGCCACGACCTTCAAGTGGGATGTCTACTTGTTCGGCGCGCGCTCCACGGCGGCGGCCGACATCAATCTGTCGGGTCTGGTCGCCGACAACGATTTCTCCAGTCCCGACGGCATGTGGTTCAGTTCGGCGACCGCCGGTCTGCTTTGGCTCGAGACCGACGACAGCAAGTACACGGACGTGACCAACTGCATGATGCTGGCGGCGCTGCCGGGCCAGGTCGGCGATGGTGACGCGAAGACCATCACCAACGTCGACGGTGCCACCAGCGCCACGCAGGCGACCTTCGTCGGCAAGGCGCCCGGCACCGAGGGGCTGCGCCGCTTCCTGGTCGGTCCGAAGGATTGCGAGATCACCGGCATCGCCGAATCCGGCGACGGCCGCGCGCTGTTCGTCAACATCCAGCACCCGGGCGAGACCACGCCGATCGCCAACATCAGCGCCCCGATCCTGTTCGGCAGTCACTGGCCCGAAGGTGGGACGGCGCGACCGCGCTCGGCCACGGTGGTGATCACGAAGGACGACGGCGGCTTGATCGGGCTCTGAGGCGAAGGCTCCGGAGCTCAGGCGATGGCTTGCTCGAAGTCCGCAACGAGCTCGTCCGCCGACTCCAGCCCGACCGAGACCCGGACCAGCCCGTCGGCGATGCCCATCTCGGCGCGCACCGCGGGGCCGGCTTCCCAGTAGATCGTCGGCGCGACCGGGATCACCAGCGTGCGGTTGTCGCCCAGGCCGGTGGCCTTGATCGCGAGCTGCATCCGGTCGAGCACCGCCGGCATGCGCGCGCTGTCGCGCAGCTCGAAGGCCAGCAGCCAGGAGCCGGCCTCGAAGTGCTTGATCGCCAGCGCGTGCTGCGGATGGCTTTCGAGCATCGGGTAGTGCACGTTGGCGACCGCCGGATGGGATTCGAGAAAACGCGCCAGCGCCAGGGCCGTGGCGCTGGTCTGCGCCACGCGCAGCGCCAGCGTCTCGGCGCCCAGGCTGATGCGGTGGGCCTGCTCGGGCGCCAGCGTGCCTCCCATGTCGCGCAGACCCTTCTTGCGGATCTGCTGCAGCCCCCACTGGCGTGGATCGAGGCCGCGATAGCTTTCCGCGATGTCGGGGTAGCCCTGCCAATCGAATTCGCCGGTGTCGGTGACGGCGCCGCCCAGCGCAGCGCCGTGTCCCGCGATGGTCTTCGTCAGCGAGTTCACGACCAGTCCGGCGCCGACGCTCTTCGGCCGGAACAGGGCGGGCGAGGTGATCGTGTTATCGACCACATAGAGCAGTCCGCGCTCGCGGCACAGCGCGCCGATGGCTTCCAGGTCGGGGATCTGCGTGCCGGGGTTCGCGATCGTCTCGACGAACACCATGCGGGTCTCGGGCCGCAGTGCCGCGCGAACCTTCTCGACCGACTCGGCATCGACTTTGCTGACCGCCACGCCGAGCTCGCCCAACGTGCCGAACAGGCTGTTGGTGTTGCCGAAGACGAAACGGCTGGCCACCAGGTGGTCGCCGGCACGCAGCAGCGTCAGGAAGAGGGCGCTCAAGGCGGCCATGCCGCTGGCGAAGCAGATGCTACCGAAGCCCTGTTCGAGCTGGCTGATCTTGGCCTCGAGCGCCGCCGTGGTCGGCGTGCCTTGCCGCGCATAGCTGAAGCTGTTCTTGCGCGTGCCCTGGAAGACGCCGATCAGGTCTTCGGTGCGCTCGTAGCCGTACTGCACCGAGGTGGGGATCGGCTTGTGGATCGCGCCATGTTCGACGCCGCCGCGGCGATCGGCATGCAGCGTCGCGGAGGCGGGCAGAGGAGACTTGTCGTCGGCCATGTCGGCTACCGAAGCACTTCGAGCAGGCGGTCGAGGCCGCCCTCGTTGATCGCCACCATCGCCTGCTCGCGCACCTTCGGCTTCGCGTGGTAGGCCACCGAGAGGCCGGCCTCGGCCATCATCGGCAGGTCGTTGGCGCCGTCGCCGACGGCGATCGTCTCGGCCGTGGAGATGCCGAGCAGCGAGGCCACCTCGAGCAGGGTGCGGCGCTTTTCGGCGCCGTCGCAGATGTCGCCCCAGGACTGCTGCACGACGCGGCCCGTGAGCTTGCCGTCGGCCTCGTCGAGCAGGTTCGAGCGCGCGAAGTCGATGCCCAGGCGATCCTTCACGCGGTTGGCGAAGAAAGTGAAGCCGCCCGACACCAGCAGCACCTTGAGCCCGGCCGCCTTGCAGGCCGCCACCAGCTGCTCGGCGCCCGGATTGAGCTGCAGGCGCTGCTCGTAGACCTGCTGCAGAGAGTCGACCGGAACGCCCTTGAGCAGGGCCACGCGGCGACGCAGGCTTTCCTTGAAGTCCTTGATCTCGCCGCGCATCGTTGCTTCGGTGATGGCCGCGACCTCGGCTCTCTTTCCGACCGCATCGGCGATCTCGTCGATGCACTCGATGTTGATCAGGGTCGAGTCCATGTCGAACGCGATCAGCTTGAAGTCGGTGAGCGCGAGCGGCGGCGTGAAGCGCTGAATTGTGAGGCCGGGCGGCAGGGCAGGGGCGGAAGCGGGATTCATGTTCGGGAGAGATAGTGTCGGTCGGACCAGGTGGCGAGCCATTCAGGGCGGTAGGCGACGAACACCGCCGCCAGCATGCCGGTGACGATGCCGTCGCTCCAGGCCATGAGCCACAACGCGACGTTGGATGCCATGGTATCGATGGTCGGCGCCGCCCGCGGGGCCGAAGGGGCTAACTGCGACAACCAGGCGGCCGCGAAGGCGCACAGCACGGTGCCGATGAAGGCCCGCACGAGGATGTAGACGAAGGGATTGCGCGGCAGCCAGCTGCGCACCGCCCCGCCCACCGCCAGCGCCAGGGTCGCGGGCAACATGCCCTGCCAGAAGGCCAGCGAGAGCATCTCGGCCGGCGCGAGTTGGCCGACCAGCCCGGCGAGCAGCGCGACCGCGAGCAGCACCGGCACCGCAAGCGGCCAGCCCAACATCAGCAGCACCAGGCAGGCGCCCGACCAGCGCAGCGACAGCGGCATCGGGTGCAGCAGTGCCGGCAGCGCCCACAGCCAGGGCAGCAGCACCAGTGTCGCCAACCCGGGCCCCAGCAGCCGTCCGGCGGCCAGCATCCGCCATGGCCGCAGCGACAGCGCCGCGACCAGCGCGAGCACGAGGAGGGCGAGTTCCAGGAATTGCATCGACGGCCTCGTCAGCTGAGTTCAGTGCGATCCGTTTTCCGAGGTCACGCGGCCGCTGCCTCGTGCTGCTTCGGCTGCCCCAGCGAGCGCAGCACATCGCGCACCATCTGGGCGCGCTCCTTCGGCTCCTTCAGCTCGCGCTCGATGCGCAGCTTCTCGTTGCCGGCGAGCTTGATGTGCTTGTTCTTCTGGATCAGGTGGATGATGTTCATCGAGTCGATCGGCGGGTCTTTCTTGAAAGTGATGTGGATCACCCCTGGCGCGGCGTCGACCTTGATCACGCCGTAAGGCCGCGCCAGCACCCGCAGGCGATGGACGTCGATCAGCGTCTGCCCCTGCGGCGGCAGCTTGCCGAAGCGGTCGACGATCTCTTCTAGCAGCGTGTCGATCTGGTCCGGCGTCTTGGCGGTCGCCAGCTTCTTGTAGAAGGACAGCCGTAGGTGGACGTCGCCGCAGTAGTCTTCGGGCAGCAGTGCCGGCGCATGCAGGTTGATCTCGGTCGTCACGCTGAGCGGCGCCAGCAGGTCCGGCTCCTGGCCGGCCTTCAGCGAGCGCACCGCCTCGGCCAGCATCTCGTTGTAGAGCTGGAAGCCGATCTCCATCATGTTGCCGCTCTGGTTCTCGCCCAGCACTTCGCCGGCACCGCGGATTTCCAGGTCGTGCATCGCGAGGTAGAAGCCGGAGCCCAGTTCTTCCATCTGCTGGATGGCATCGAGCCGCTGCGCCGCCTGCTTGGTCAGGCCATCGATGTCCGGCACCATTAGGTAGGCATAGGCCTGGTGATGGCTGCGGCCGACCCGCCCGCGCAGCTGGTGCAACTGCGCCAGGCCGAACTTGTCGGCGCGGCTCATTACGATGGTGTTGGCGCTCGGCACGTCGATGCCGGTCTCGATGATGGTCGAGCACAGCAGCAGGTTGTAGCGCTGGGCCACGAAGTCGCGCATCACGCGCTCGAGTTCGCGCTCCGGCATCTGTCCGTGGGCCACGGCGATGCGAGCCTCGGGCAGGATCTGCTCGAGCTTCTGGCGCMGGTTCTCGATCGTCTCGACCTCGTTGTGCAGGAAGTAGACCTGGCCGCCACGCTTGAGCTCGCGCAGCACGGCTTCGCGAATGACGCCGGTGCCCTCATTGCGCACGAAGGTCTTGATCGCCAGCCGCCGCTGCGGCGCGGTGGCGATCACGCTGAGGTCGCGCAGGCCCTCGAGCGCCATGCCCAACGTGCGCGGGATCGGCGTCGCCGTCAGCGTCAGCACGTCGACCTCGGCGCGCATCGCCTTCATCGCCTCCTTGTGGCGGACGCCGAAGCGGTGCTCCTCGTCGATGATCAGGAGGCCCAGGTGCTTGAACTTGACCGACTGCGAGAGCAGCTTGTGCGTGCCCACCACGATGTCCACGCCGCCGTCCGCCAACCCCTTGGCGGCGGCGGTGATCTCCTTGGCGGAGCGGAAGCGGCTCATCTCGGCGACCTTCACCGGCCACTTGGCGAAGCGGTCGACCAGCGTCTGGTAGTGCTGCTCGGCCAGCAGCGTGGTCGGCGCCAGGAAGGCCACCTGCTTGCCGCCGGTCACGGCGACGAAGGCGGCGCGCAGCGCGACCTCGGTCTTGCCGAAGCCGACGTCGCCGCAGACCAGCCGGTCCATCGGCTGCGGCGAGATCATGTCCTGGATCACCGCGTGGATCGCGCCTTTCTGGTCGGCGGTCTCGTCGAAGCCGAAGTCGTTGGCGAAGACCTCGTAGTCGGCGGCCGAGAAGCGGAAGGCATGGCCTTCGCGCGCCGCGCGGCGGGCATAGATGTTGAGCAGTTCGGCGGCTGAGTCGCGCACCTGCTCGGCGGCCCGCCGCTTCGCCTTCTCCCACTGGCCCGAACCGAGCTTGTGCAGCGGCGCCTCGTCGGCGCTGACGCCGGTGTAGCGGCTCACCAGGTGCAGCTGCGACACCGGCACGTAGAGCGTGGCCTTGTCGGCGTATTCCAGGTGCAGCATCTCCTGCAGCAGCGGCTTGCCCTCGACGTCCTTGCCCTGGCCGAGGTCCATGTTGACGAGCCCGCGATAGCGGCCGATGCCGTGCGCCGAATGCACCACCGGATCGCCGATCGCCAGTTCGCTCAGGTCCTTGATCAGGGCCTCGACGTCGCTGACCTGCTCCTGCTTATTGTTGCGCCGGCGCGTGGCGGGCGCGGTCGCGAAGAGCTCGGTCTCGGTGACGAAGTCGATGCCCTGCTCGCGCCAGGCGAAGCCGGCCACGAGGGCCGCGGTGGCGATGCCGATCCTCTCGTCGGGCTGCGCCTCGAATTCGGCCAGCGAGTCGAAGGCCGGCGGTCCGACGCCGCTGGCGCGCAGGAAGTCGAGCAGGCTCTCGCGCCGGCCATTGCTCTCGGCGATCACGAGCACGCGGTGCGGCGTGCTGCGGATGTGTTCCTTGAGCTTGACCAGCGGGTCGTCGGCGCCGCGCACCACGGCGAAGGGCGGCAGGGTGTCGAACTCGGCGTAGGGCGGCGCATCGGTGGCGGCCTCGCCGCGGATCGCGAGCTGCGCGTGCGGCTTGGCCCGCTGGTAGAACTGCTCGGCATTCAGGAACAGCGCCTCGGGCGGCAGCGCCGGCCGTTCGGGGTCGCCCTGCACCAGCCGGAAGCGCTCGCCGGTGTCCTGCCAGAAGTGCTGGAAGGCCGGCTCCAGGTCGCCGTGCAGCACCACCGTGGCATCGGGCCCGAGGTAGTCGAAGACGGTCGCGGTCTCTTCGAAGAACAGCGGCAGGTAGTACTCGATGCCGGCGGTGGCGACGCCGTTGCCCATGTCCTTGTAGATCCGGCTGCGCGTCGGGTCGCCTTCGAGCAGCTCGCGCCAGCGGCTGCGGAAGCGCGCCCGCGCGTCGTCGTCCATCGGGAACTCGCGGCCCGGCAGTAGGCGCACTTCAGGCACCGGGTAGAGGCTGCGCTGGGTGTCGGGGTCGAAGGTGCGGATCGAGTCGATCTCGTCGTCGAACAGGTCGACCCGGAACGGCACCGGCGAGCCCATCGGGAACAGGTCGATCAGGCCGCCGCGCACCGCGTACTCGCCCGGGCTCACGACCTGCGTCACGTGGGTGTAGCCGGCCAGCGTGAGCTGGGCCTTGAGCTTGGAGTCCTGCAGCTTCTGGCCGCTCTTGAACTGGAAGGTGTAGCCGGCCAGGAAGGCCGGTGGCGCCAGTCGGTAGAGGGCGGTGGTGGCGGGGACCAGCACCACGTCGGCTTCCTTCTGGCTGATCCGCCAGAGCGTCGCGAGCCGCTCGCTGATCAGGTCCTGGTGCGGCGAGAAGCTGTCGTAGGGCAGCGTTTCCCAGTCGGGAAACAGCGCGCAGCGCAGTTCCGGCGCGAAGAACGCAATTTCGTCGATCAGCCGCTGCGCGTCGTTGGCATCGGCCGTGAAGATGGCGGTCGCGCGRCCGGCCGCCTTCTCGCGCGCGGCCAGTTGCGCCAGCATCAGCGCGTCGGCCGACAGCGGCGGTCGCGGCAGCGTGAAGCGCTTGCCCGCCGTGAGTTGGGGGAGGTCCATGAGATGCCCGGGAAATGCAGAACACCCCGCGCCGGTTGGCGAGGGGTGTGCGGTAGGCCGATTCTAGAATGGCTCACCTTTCGCCGCTGGCTTCCGTCGCTCCTCCATGTCCGTTTCCCGTCTTTACGTCCTGATCCCCTGCGCGGGGTCCGGCAGCCGTGCCGGCAGCGCCGGCCCCAAGCAATACCGTCGCATCGCCGGCCGGCCGATGGTCGAGCACACGCTGGCGGCCTTTCGGGCGCTGGCCGGCACCTTCGCCGGCCTGGCGCTGGTGGTGGCGCCCGACGACGCCGATGTGGGCATCGTGCTGCCGCGCTTTCCGGGCCAAGGCGAGCACCTGCTGCGAGTCGGCGGCGCCAGCCGCGCCGCGACCGTCCGCAACGGGCTGCGCGCGCTGCGCCAGGCCGGCGCCGGTCCGCACGACTGGGTGCTGGTGCACGATGCGGCGCGCTGCCTGGTCACGCCGACCCAGATCGAGGCCCTGGTCGCCGCCTGCGAGCACGACGCGGTCGGCGGTCTGCTGGCGCACCGACTGGCGGACACGCTCAAGGTGGCCAGCCCCGAAGGCCGGGTCGCGAGCACGCCGACCCGCGCCGACAAGTGGCTGGCCCAGACGCCCCAGATGTTCCGCATCGGCATGCTGCTCGATGCCCTGGAGCGCAGCGGCGACGCCGTAACCGACGAGGCCAGCGCGATCGAGGCGATCGGCCTGGCGCCGCTGCTGGTGCCGGGCAGCGCGCAGAATTTCAAGCTCACCTACGCTGAGGATTTCGCGCTGGCCGAGGCGGTGCTGCGCAGCCGCAGGAGCGCGCCATGAGCGGATTCGATATCCGCATCGGCGAAGGCTGGGACGTCCATCAGCTGGTCGCCGGCCGCAAGCTGATCCTTGGCGGCGTCGAGATCCCGTACGGCACCGGCCTGCTGGGGCACTCGGACGCCGACGTGCTGCTGCATGCCATCACCGATGCCTTGCTGGGCGCCGCCGCCCTGGGTGATATCGGCCGTCATTTCCCCGACACCAATGCGCAGTTCCGCGGCGCCGATTCGTCGCTGCTGCTGGCCGAGGCGGCGCGTCGCGTGCGCGCCGCCGGCTGGCAGATCGGCAATGTCGACAGCACCGTGATCGCCCAGGCACCAAAGCTCGCGCCGCACATCCCGGCGATGTGCCAGGGCATCGCTGCGGCGCTGGCCATCGCGGTCGAGCAGGTCAATGTCAAGGCCAAGACGGCTGAGAAGCTCGGCCCGGTGGGCGAGGGCAGGGCGATGGAAGCGCGCGCCGTCGTCCTGCTGCACCGCTAGGTCTTTCCGTTCGTCCCGGCCGCCCCGGCTGCGGGCCCAGGCTTGTCCTTGGCCGCCGCGGCGTCGGGCTTGATCGAAGCCGCGCGCGGCATCCGGATGTGGGCGGCCAGGCCGCGCCCCGGCGTGCTGGTGAGCGCGAAGGTGCCGCCCATGCGCTCGATGTTCTTGGTCACGATCGACAGCCCGAGGCCGGCGCCGGCCGCCGAGGTGCGCGCGACGTCGCCGCGGAAGAAGGGCTTGCTCAGCTGCGACAGCATCGCCGACGCCACGCCGGCGCCATGGTCGCGCACCTTGATCAGCACCGCATCGTTGTGCGCCTGGGCCTGGATCGTGATGTCGGCCACGCCAGTGGAGGGCGTCTTGCCGTAGCGGCGCGCGTTCTCGACCAGGTTGGAGATCACCCGCTGCAGCTCGACCTCGTCGGCCATCACTCGCAGGTCGCCGGGCACGTCGACCGTGATTTTGATGTCCTCGTGGTCCTGGACCGCGTAGGTGCAGGCGTCGATCACGTCGCGCAGCAGCACCGGCCTGAACTCGACATGGTCGGKCCGCGCATAGTCCAGGAACTTGTCGATGATGGCGTCGAGCTGCGCGATGTCGGCCGCCATGTGGTCGCGCGCGTCCTCATCGGCCACGCTCATCTCGGTTTCCAAGCGCAGCCGCGCCAGCGGCGTGCGCAGGTCGTGCGAGATGCCGGCCAGCATCACGGCGCGGTCCTGCTCGATCTTGGCGAGCTGGTCGGCCATCCGGTTGAAACCCACGTTGACCGCCCGGATCTCGTTGGTGCGGGCCCGCTCGTCGAGCCGGTGCGCCTCGTACTCGCCCTCGCGCACCTGCAGCGTGGCCTGCGACAGCTGCTTCAGCGGCCGGTTGATCAGCCGCGTGATCAGCGCCGCGCCGGCCAGCGACAGCGCCATCGTGGTCGCCAGCCAGATCAGCCAGGTGCGGCGGTCGAGGCGGCTGAAGCGGGTCGGGTCGACCAGCAGCCAGTAGGTGTCGCTCTCGATCGTGAAGCCGACCCAGAGGCCGGGCTCGTCGTTGACCCGGCTCGCCACGGTGGTGCCCTCGCCGAGCCGGGCGATCAGTTCTTCGGTCACGCGCTGGTCGAGCGCGCCGCTGGTGTAGGGGGTGAAGCGGTCGCCCGGCTCGCGCGGCAGGATCCGCACGCCTTCCTGGTCGGCCAGGGTCTTGATCAGCGAGACCCGGGTGATGGCGTCCGAATAAACCAGCGCCGCCCGCGTAAGGTTCACCAGCGAAGCGATCTGGTGCGCCGTCTGAATGGCGCGTGGCTCGTATTCGAGCGCGCGGAAGGTCTGCAGCCAGGCCACCGTACAGCCGATCAGCAGCAGCACCAGCAGGAAGAAGGTGCGCCAGAAGAGGCTGAGGCCCAGGTGCAGCCGCTTCCTGCGGCGCCGCGAGCCGATGCTTCCGAGCGGGCTCGGCAGCGTACCCTGGGTGCTGTCCTCGAGCGGGCTGGGCTGGGTGGTCTGGGGGCCGATGCCTGCGGCCACGAGCTTCAGGTCGTGCCGTCCGGCACGAACACGTAGCCGACGCCCCAGACCGTCTGGATGTAGCGCGGCGCTGCAGCGTCGGATTCGACCAGTTTGCGCAGACGCGAGATCTGCACGTCCAGGCTGCGGTCGAAGGGTTCGAATTCGCGGCCGCGGGCCAACTGCGCCAGCTTCTCGCGCGACAGCGGCTGTCTCGGGTGGCGCACCAGCGCCTTCAGCATGGCGAACTCACCGGTGGTCAGCGAGAGTTCTTCGCCGTCCTTCTTGAGCGTGCGCGAGCCGAGGTCGAAGCTGAAGGGCCCGAAGTTGACGGTCTCGTTGTCGGTCGAAGGCGCACCCGGCGCCTCCAGCGGCGGGCGACGGCGCAGCACCGCATGCACGCGGGCCAGCAGTTCGCGCGGGTTGAAGGGCTTGCCGAGGTAGTCGTCGGCGCCGACCTCGAGTCCGACGATGCGGTCGACGTCCTCTCCCTTAGCGGTCAGCATGATGATCGGCGTGCGGTCGTTGGCGGCGCGCAGTCGGCGGCACACCGAGAGGCCGTCCTCGCCCGGCATCATCAGGTCGAGCACGATCAGGTCGACGGTATCGCGAAGCAGGATGCGGTTGAGCGCCTTGCCATCTTCCGCCACGATGACCTCGAATCCTTCCTGGGTCAGGTAGCGGCGCAGCAAGTCGCGAATGCGTGCGTCGTCATCGACGATCACGATCTTGTCTGTGCGAGCGGGAGCTTGATTCATTTTCACAACGCCGAATTTGTAACAGCGCCAATTCTGAAGCCGTTGATGGCTCATTGGCCGGCTTTGGGCTAGGTGTTGACACTAAGTTACAAAACTTGCGGCCGCTATCGGCTGGGACGCCATCGCCTTGCAAGGCGATGGCACAGTGAACTTGTCGTCACTTTTTGCCGCCATGAAATCCACCTTTCTCATGTTGTCGTTGCTGGTTGCCGTCTCAGGCTTGCCGGCCTGGGCCGGGTCCACCGGAATGCTGTCGGCGAACGCCGCTCCGCGCGTCGACGCCCGGGAGGCCGGCGGCCGGCGTCTGACGCCGGCCGAACTCGCCCAACTGCGACAGCAGGTGCGGCAGCAGTGGGCGCCTGCGCAGGATGGCGTGCATTCGGCAGAATCGCAGTCGGCGGAGCGCATGATGCCGGACGCCTCGTCCCGGGGCGCACTGACCGCTCCGCGCAGTCAGCGGCCCTGAGCCTCCGGCTCGCGGGCCCTTTCTCTTTCGTCCGAGGATTTGCCGATTTGAACAATGCCAAATGGATGGCGGCCTGTGCCGTCTTGCTGGGCGCGGGCACTGCCGCGGCCCAGACCGTGAATCTCGCACCCCCGCAGAACGTGCTTCAGCTGTCGGCCAATTCGACCGTCGAGGTCCAGCAGGACCTGCTGACGATGACGCTCAGCACCACCCGGGAGGCGGCCGATGCGGCCACCGTGCAGAGCCAACTGCGGATCGCGCTCGATGCCGCCCTGGCCGAAGCGCGCAAGAGCGCCCAGCCCGGCCAGCTCGATGTCCGGACCGGCAATTTCAACCTGGCGCCGCGCTTCAGCCGCGAAGGCAAGATGACCGGCTGGCGCGGCACCGCGTCGCTGGTTCTCGAAGGTCGCGACTTCCCGCGCATCACGCAGACCGCAGGCCGCATCGGCACGCTGATGATCGCCAACATCGGCTTCGGCCTGAGCCGGGAGCAGCAGGCCAAGACCGAGACCGAGGCGCAGGCCGTGGCGATCGAGAACTTCAAGCARCGCGCCGACGAACTCGCCAAGGGATTCGGCTTCGCCGGCTACACGCTGCGTGAAGTTTCCGTCAACGCCCACCTGGGCGGCCCGRTGCAGCCGCGCATGATGGCCATGGAGGCGATGGCGAAATCGGCCTCCGACGCGCCGGTGCCGATCGAGGCCGGCAAGGCCAACGTGATAGTCAACGTCTCGGGCTCGGTGCAGCTCAAGTAGTCAGCCGGCGGCAAGGCGGGTCGGTGTCTACTGAGCGGTCCAGCCGCCGTCCACCTGCCAGGCCACGCCGCGCACCTGGTCGGCGGCCGGCGAGCACAGGAACACCGCCAGCCCGGCGAGTTGTTCCACCGTGGTGAATTGCAGCGAGGGCTGCTTTTCGCCCAGCAGGTCGTTCTGCGCCTGCGCCAGCGAGATGCCTTCGCGGGCCGAGCGGTCGTCGATCTGCTTCTGCACCAGTGCGGTCAGCACCCAGCCCGGACAGATCGCATTGCTGGTGATGCCGGTGGTGGCGGTCTCGAGCGCCACCGACTTGGTGAAGCCGACGATCCCGTGCTTGGCCGCCACGTAGGCCGACTTTTGCGCCGAGGCCACAAGGCCATGCGCCGAGGCGATGTTGATGATGCGGCCCCAGTTGGCTTCGCGCATGGCCGGCACCGCGAGCCGGGTGGTGTGGAAGGCGCTCGTGAGGTTGATCGCGATCACCGCGTCCCAGCGCTCCACCGGGAAGTCCTCGACCTTCGCGACATGCTGGATTCCGGCGTTGTTGACCAGCACGTCGACGCGGCCGAAGCGGCCGGCGGCGAACTTCATCATTTCCTCGATGTCGGCCGCGCGGCTCATGTCGGCACCGTGGTGCTCGACCTTCACGCCGAGCGCGGCGATCTCGGCCTTCGGACCTTCCGAGTCGCCGAAGCCGTTGAGAACGATGTTGGCCCCCTGGGCGGCCAGGGCTTTTGCGATGCCGAGCCCGATGCCACTGGTGGACCCCGTGACAAGCGCGGTTTTGCCTTTGAGCATGATGACGATCTCCGAATGAATTAGGATGCAACGAGCCCATTATCTTCATCGAGATCCCGCCTGTTCCATGACCGAGCCCGCCCTCTCTCACGTGCTTCGTGAAGCTTTCGGACCCGCGTGGTGGCAGTCTCTGTTTGGGCGCAGCGATCCATGAAGCGCGAACAGTCCAATCTGCACGTGCCGGCGCCGTCCGAGTCGCTGGTGGTCGACTATCCGCTGTCGGCGGCAACCGCCGAGCGGACACCGGTGATGGCCAACATGCTGGCGCGCGCGCGCGCCTTCGCCGAGCCGCTGATCGCAGACGAGACGCTGGACACCGGAGAGAACACGCTGGCGCACGCCGATGCGGTGGCCGCCATCGTGCGTGCCATGGGCGGCTCCGAAGCCATGCAGGCGGCCAGCTACCTGGTCTATTCGTGCCAGCACCTGAACCGGCCGCAGGAGGTCATCGCCAAGGTGTTCGGCGACAACTTCGCGGCGCTAGCGGTCGAGACCACCAAGCTCGTGCACGTGCAGAAGCAGGCCCGTTCGGCCACCGCCAATGCGCAGCTGGCCGACGGTGCCAGCACTCAGCAGACCGAGAACGTTCGCAAGATGCTGCTGGCCTTCTCGCGCGACCTGCGCGTGGTGATGCTGCGGCTCGCTTCGCGGCTGCAGACCCTGCGCCACGCAGCGGCCAGCAAGCAGCCGCTGCCCGAGAACGTGGCGCGCGAATCGCTGCAGGTGTTCGCGCCGCTGGCCAACCGGCTGGGCATCTGGCAGGTCAAGTGGGAGATCGAGGACCTGTCGTTCCGCTTCCTCGAGCCCGAGACCTACAAGCTGATCGCACGCCTGCTCGACGAGAAACGCATCGAGCGCGAAGGCTATGTCGAGCAGTTGCGTGCCCGGCTCGAACGCGAGCTGGCCGCCGAAGGCATTCAGGCCAAGGTGCAGGGCCGGCCGAAGAACATCTACAGCATCGTCAAGAAGATGCGCGGCAAGTCGCTCGACTTTGCGCAGGTCTTCGACATCATGGCGCTGCGMGTCGTGGTGGCCGACGTCAAGGACTGCTATGCGGCGCTGGCCTGGGTGCACTCGCACTTCCAGCCGATTGACGAGGAGTTCGACGACTACATCGCGCGGCCGAAGCCCAACGGCTACCAGTCGCTGCACACGGTGGTGCGCGACGTGGTCGACGGCCATGTCGGCAAGCCGATCGAGATCCAGATCCGCACCGAGGAGATGCACGACCATGCTGAGCACGGCGTGGCCGCACACTGGGCCTACAAGGAGGCCGGCCACAAGGGTTACGCGGGTGTCTGGGCCAGCGGCGAATACGACGCCAAGATCGCGGTGCTGCGGCAACTGCTGGCCTGGGAGCGCGATCTCTCGGGCGGTCAGCGCGGACAGGGCCTGTTCGACGACCGCATCTACGTGCTCACGCCCGACGCCGCGATCGTCGAGCTGCCGCAGGGCGCGACCGCGGTCGACTTCGCCTACACGGTGCACACCAGCCTCGGCCACCGCTGCCGCGGCGCGCGGGTCGACGGCGTGATGGTGCCGCTCAACACGCCGCTGCAGAACGGCCAGACGGTCGAGATCATTGCGGCCAAGGAAGGCGGGCCGTCGCGCGACTGGCTCAATGGCGAGCTCGGCTATCTGGCAAGCCATCGGGCCCGCGCCAAGGTGCGGGCCTGGTTCAACGCGCAGATCACCCACGAGACGGTCGCGCGCGGCCGCGAGGCGGTCGAGAAGCTGCTGCAGCGCGAAGGCAAGACCGCGCTGAAGCTTGACGACCTGGCGTCGCAGCTGGGCTTCAAGTCGGCCGACAACCTGTTCGAGGTGGTGGGCAAGGACGAGTTCTCGCTGCGCAACATCGAGATGCTGCTGCGGCCGCCCGAGCCGGCGCCCGGACCGGACGACGGCGTCATCATCAAGAAGGCGCGCGGCAGCGAGCAGTCGGGCCGCGGCGGCGTGCTGGTGGTCGGTGTCTCGTCGCTGATGACGCAGCTGGCCAAGTGCTGCAAGCCGGCTCCGCCCGACGCCATCCGCGGCTTCGTGACCAAGGGCCACGGTGTCAGCGTGCACCGTTCGGACTGCAGCAACTTCCGCACGATGGCGGCGCAGAACGGCGAGCGCGTGATCGAGGTCGAGTGGGGCGCGCAGAAGGGCGGCGATGCCGCCTCGGTCTACGCGGTCGATGTCGCGGTCGAGGCCGCCGACCGGCAGGGCCTGCTGCGCGACATCTCGGATGTGCTGGCACGCGAGAAGATGAACGTGATCGGCGTGCAGACGCAGTCGGTCAAGGGCACGGCGTGGATGACATTCACCGTGGAGATCGCCGATGTCACGCGGCTCAAGCAGGTGCTCGCCGTGGTGGCCACGGTGTCCGGCGTGCGTTCTGCGCGACGCCGCTGAAAAGTGCCCGAATAGCCTGCTATACTTCGGCCTCTCGAATGCAACCTCAGGCGCGTAGCTCAGCTGGTTAGAGCACCACCTTGACATGGTGGGGGTCGTTGGTTCGAGTCCAATCGCGCCTACCAAATTTCCCCTCTGAGAGAGACCAGCTCTCAGGCCCTCGGGGAAATTTTTCTCTCTCCTCCGATTCTTTTTTCC
>NZ_JBFUIU010000032.1:0-27644 GCF_056401695.1 Variovorax sp. P4_D9 | reverse complement strand
GCCTGGCTGTGACCGCCTTCGCCCGGCATGCCGGAGCGACGCGGGTGGTGGTCAGCGAGCGCGCGCCGGGCCGGCGCGAGGTCGCCGCGGGCTTCGGCGCCACCGCGCTGGTCGATCCGGCGGCGGAGGAGGTCGGCCCGGCCTTCGCGCGCCATGCGGGCGGACCGCCCGACGTGATCTTCGAATGCGTGGGCGTGGCCGGACTGATCCAGCAATGCATCGAGCTGGCGCCGCCGCGCGGGCGGATCGTGGTGGTGGGCGTCTGCGCCACCGAGGACCGCGTCGTGCCGCAGCGCGCCATGGCCAAGGAGCTGAACCTGCAGTTCGTCATGGGCTATGCCAAGACCGACTGGCGGCGCGTGCTGGACCTGCTCGACGCCGGCCGGGTCGATCCGTCGGCGATGCTGACCGACGTCGTGGGACTGGCGGAGCTGCCCGCCGCCTTCGAGGCGCTGCGGCGGCCGACCACGCAGATCAAGCTGCTGGTGGCGCCGGGTGGCGACGGCCCGGTCAGCCTGTAGACGCAAGAGATTTGCACGTCCCTTTGCTACCTTCGGCTGACTCCCGCAACCCCATCGCCGCACCCCAGCCATGACTTCCCCCGTCACCCTGAGCCGCCATGGCGACATCGCGCTGCTGCGCATCGACAACCCGCCGGTCAACGCGCTGTCGCCCGCCGTGGTGGCCGGACTGGTGGCCGCGGTCGACGCCTTCGAGGCCGACACCAGCTTCAAGGCGCTGCTGGTCCACGGCGAGGGCCGGACCTTCGTCGCCGGCGGCGACATCTCCTCCTTCGACCTGCCGGACTTCACGACCCAGCCCTTCAACGGCACTCTGGCCCGGATCGAGGCGCTCGGCCGCCCTGTGGTGGCCGCCCTGCACGGCACGGTGCTCGGCGGCGGGCTGGAGCTGGCGCTTGCCTGCCACTGGCGCGTCGCCCATCCGAAAACGCAGCTGGGCCTGCCCGAGGTCAAGCTCGGCATCCTTCCAGGCTCGCTGGGCACCCAGCGCCTGCCGCGCGTGGTCGGAGCCGAACTTGCGCTGGACATGATCGCCAGCGGTCGCAGCATCGGCGCCGCCCAGGCGCTGGCACTCGGGCTGGTCGACGAACTCAGCGAAGCGGCGCCGCTGCAGGCCGGCAGCGCCTTCACCGAGGCGCTGCTGGCCCGCGGAGCCGGCCCGCGCCGGATCAGCGAGCGCACGGTGGCGACCGAGTCGCTGGCGCCGGACTTCGTCGAGCGCGCGCTGGCCGATGCAGCGCGACTCAAGCCCTTCCATCCCTCGGCGCGCAACATCGTGCTGGCGGTCCAGGCCTCGACCCTGCCTTTCGCCGAAGGCGAGGCCGCCGAGGCGCGCCTGTTCGAGGAACTGCGCGTCTCGCCCGAGTCGAAGGCGATGCGGCACCTGTTCTTCGCCGAGCGCCTGGCTTGCAAGATTCCCGGCCTGCCGCGCGACACGGCGCTCAGGCCGGTGCGCTCGGTCGGCGTGCTCGGCGCCGGCACCATGGGCGGCGGCATGGCGATGAACTTCGCCAATGCCGGCATCGCCACCGTGCTGGTCGAGACCTCGCAGGCGGCGCTCGATCGCGGCCTCGGCATCATCCGCGCCAACTACGAGGCTAGCGCCGCCAAGGGCCGGGTCACGGCCGAGCAGGTCGAGGCGCGCATGGCGCTCTTGCGCGGCTCGCTCGACGACTCTGCGCTGGCCGACTGCGACCTCGTGATCGAGGCGGTGTTCGAGAACATGGACCTCAAGAAGCAGGTCTGCGCCCGGCTCGGCGCGGTCTGCAAGCCCGGCGCGATCATCGCGACGAATACCTCGACCCTGGACGTCGACCAGCTGGCCGAGGCCACGGGCCGCCCGGCCGAGGTGGTCGGGATGCACTTCTTCAGCCCGGCCAACGTCATGCGCCTGCTCGAAGTGGTGCGCGGCGCCAAGACCGCGCCCGACGTGCTGGCCACCGTGATGCAGCTGGCCCGCACGATCAAGAAGGTGGCGGTGGTCTCGGGCGTCTGCTATGGCTTCATCGGCAACCGGATGGCCGAGGTCTACATGCGCGAGGCCGAGTTCCTGATGATGGAAGGCGCCAGCCCGGCGCAGATCGACGGCGCGGTCGAGGCGCTCGGTATGGCGATGGGCCCGTGCCGCATGTTGGACATGGCCGGCATCGACGTCGGCGCCAAGACGGTCATCGAATACGGCAAGGCCGGCGGCCTGCCGCCCGACGACAGCTACCGCGCGGTGGTGCGCAAGATGTTCGAGCTCGGCCGATTCGGCCAGAAGACCGGCGCCGGCTACTACCGCTACGAGGGCCGCAAGCCGGTCGACGACCCCGAGACCGCGCGCATCGCCGCGGATCTGGCGGCGCAGCACGGCATCGCGCGGCGCAGCGATATCTCTGCCCAGGAGATCGTCGAGCGCCTGCTGTACCCGCTGATCAACGAAGGCGCGCGCATCCTCGAAGAGGGCATCGCGTATCGCCCGGGCGACGTCGACATGGTGTGGGTCGCCGGCTATGGCTTCCCCGACCATCGCGGCGGCCCGATCCACATGGCCGATGCGATCGGCCTTCCGGTGATCGCCGAACGGCTAGCGCACTACGCAAAGCTGCGCGGCAATCCGCACGGCTACTGGAGCATCTCCCCGCTGCTGGCCTCTCTGGCCGCGCAAGGCAAGCGACTGTCCGACTGGCAAGCCGCCTGAACCAACTTACAGGAACCCCCATGAAAGAAGCCGTCATCGTCTCCACCGCCCGCACGGGCATCGGCCGCGCCTACAAGGGCGCGCTCAACCACACCAAGTCGCCGACGATGCTGGCGCACGCGATCTCGCATGCGGTGCAGCGCGCCGGCGTCGACGGCGCAGAGATCGAGGACGCGGTGATCGGCTGCGTGCTTTCGGCCGGCACCGCCGGCATGAACCTGGCGCGCAATGCGGTGCTGGCGGCCGGCCTGCCCGACACGGTGTCGGGCCAGACCATGGATCGCCAGTGCGCCTCGGGCCTGATGGCGATCGCCACCGCGGCCAAGCAGGTGATGGTCGACGGCATGGACGTCGTGATCGCCGGCGGGCACGACAACATCACGGCGGTGCAGGAAGCCTACATGGGCTGGGTCGCGAAGGAGAAGGACCCGAACGTGATCGCGCGCGCCGCCAACGCCTACATGCCGATGCTGCAGACCGCCGAATTCGTCGCGAAGAAGTACGCGATCAGCCGCGAGGCGCAGGACCGCTATTCGTTGGCCTCGCAGCAGCGCACCGCCGACGCCCAGCAGGCCGGCCGCTTCGACGCCGAGATCGTGGCCTTGGAGACCCGGATGGCGGTGGTCGACAAGAACACCAAGGAAGTCACTTTCAAGGACGTGACTCTCACGCGCGACGAGGGCAACCGCCCCGAGACCACGCTCGAAGGTCTGGCTTCGCTCAAGCCGGTGATCGAGGGCGGCGTGGTGACGGCGGGCAATGCGAGCCAGCTGTCCGACGGCGCCTCGGCCTGCGTGATCATGGAGCGCGGCCTGGCCGAGCGCCGCGGCCTGTCGCCGCTGGGCATCTACCGCGGCATGGCGGTGGCCGGCTGCGCGCCCGAGGAGATGGGCATCGGCCCGGTGCATGCGATTCCCAAGCTGCTCAAGCAGCACGGCCTCAAGGTGTCGGACATCGGCCTCTGGGAGCTCAACGAGGCCTTCGCCTGCCAGGCGATCTACTGCCGCGACCACCTGGGCATCGACCCGGCGATCTACAACGTCGACGGCGGCGGCATCTCGATCGGCCATCCCTACGGCATGACCGGTGCCCGCGTCGTCGGCCATGGGCTGATCGAGGGCAAGCGCCGCGGCGTCAAGTACGTGGTGGCGACGATGTGCGTCGGCGGCGGCATGGGCGTTGCGGCGCTGTTCGAAGTCGCCTGAATCCGCAACGACAAAAAAACGAGAGACACATGCAAGACCGCACCCTGATCGACAGCCTCCGGCGCCAGCTGCGCGAGCGCCCCGACAAGGTGGCCTTGCGCCGCGGCGAGCGCAAGCTGACGTTCGCTGACCTGGAGAGCACGACCAACCGCATCGCCAATGCCCTGGCCGCGATGGGCGTCGGCCGCGACAGCCGCGTCGCGGTGCTCACCAAGCACCATATCGAGACGCTGCTGCTGACCCTGGCCGCCTGCAAGCTCGGCGCGGTCTGCATGCCCGTCAACTGGCGGCTGGCCGCACCCGAGATCGCCTATATCCTGAAGAACGGTGAAGCCTCTTTCCTGATGGCCGACCAGGCCTTCATCGCGACCGTGCGGGCCGCCGGACTCGACAGTGTCCGGACGCTGGTCTGCACCGAGCAGGCGCACGATGGCCTTCCGTCCTTCGAAGACTGGCACGCGGGCCACGACGAGAGCTTCACGCCGGTCGATGCCGACACGGACGATGCCGCGCTGCAGCTCTATTCATCCGGCACCACCGGCCTGCCGAAAGGCATCGTGCTGAGCCATGCCGGCCTGCTGTCGACCTCGCGCGTGGTCGCGAAAGAATGGGAGTTCGACCAGCGCCACGTGCTCGGCAACCCGCTGCCGGTGTTTCACGTGGCCGGCATGACGATGCTGCTGCTGACGCTCTACACGGGCGGCCAGACCAGCGCCTACTCGGAGTTCGATCCGGCCGGCTACATCCGCGCCATCGGCGAGCACGGCATCACCCATACCTTCATCGTGCCGGCGATGATCATCTTCTTGCTGCAGGTGCCCGAGGTGAAGCGCGGCGTCTACAGCCGCCTGCAGCTGATCGCCTACGGCGGCTCTCCGGTCAGCGAGACCACCCTGCAGCAGGCCTTCGAAACGTTCGGCTGCAAGTTCCTGCAGGTCTATGGCCTGACCGAGGTCTCGGGGCCGGCCACCTTCCTGATGCCGGCCGACCACCGCGCGGGCGATGCCGAACTGCTGCGCTCGGCCGGCCGGCCGATCGGCGGCGGGCGGCTGCGCATCGTCGACCCGGTCACGCTCGAGGACCTGCCCGAGGGCGAGGTCGGCGAGATCTGGATCGAATCCGAGCGCAACCTCAAGGAGTACTGGCGCAACCCCGAAGCCACGGCAGCGGCCTACCCAGAGGGCCGCAACRCCAACGGCGGCTGGTTCCGCTCGGGCGATGGCGGCTACCTCAAGAACGGCTACCTCTACATCAACGACCGCATCAAGGACATGATCCTTTCGGGCGGCGAGAACATCTATCCGGCCGAAGTCGAGAACGTGCTGATGCGCCATCCGGCAGTGGCCGATGGCGCCGTCATCGGCGTGCCCGACGCGACCTGGGGCGAGGCGGTCAAGGCCTGCGTGGTGCCGCGCCCGGGCATGGCCGTCACCGAGCGCGAGATCATCGATTTCATGCGTGCCAACCTGGCGCACTACAAGTGCCCGAAGTCGGTCGATATCGTGGCCGAGCTGCCGCGCAACCCGAGCGGCAAGGTGCTCAAGCGCGTGCTGCGCGAACCCTACTGGCGCGGCCGGACGCGCGCCGTCGGCTGATTTTTCGAAACCGTGAAACGACCCGGCGAGGTCGTCCCACCCATCCACCTGGAGACATGACATGCCTTTGAAGAAACTGTTCGCCGCCGCCTTCGGCGCCCTTGCGCTGCTGGGCGCGATGTCCGCGGTGCACGCGCAGGACAAGCCCATCAAGATCGCGCTGATCGCGAGCAAGACCGGGCCGTCGGAGGCCTATGCGCGCGACACCGAGCGCGGCCTGCGCCTGGGCCTCGAGTACCTCACGCAGGGCACGATGACCGTGCTCGGCCGCAAGATCGAGGTGATCGTCAAGGACGACCAGATGAAGCCCGAGCTGTCGAAGGCCATGCTCACCGAGGCCCTGTCCGACGACAAGGCCGACATCGCGGTCGGCACCTCGTGGTCGGGCGGCGCGCTGTCGATGGCGCCGGTGGCCGAGGAGTACAAGAAGGTGCTCATGGTCGAGCCCGCGATCGCCGACTCGCTGACCGGCTCGGCCTGGAACCGCTACCTGTTCCGCGCCAGCCGCAATTCCTTCCAGGACGCGCTGGCCAGCGCCGCCGGTCTGAAGGAAGGCGACAACCTGGCCTTCCTGGCGCCCGACTACGTGTACGGGCGCGACGGCGTCAAGGCCTTCAAGGACGCGATGGCCGCCACGCAAAGCAAGGCCAAGATCCTGCACGAGGAGTTCATCCCGCTGTCGACCACCGACTTCACGGCGCCGATGCAGCGCATCTTCGACGGCATGAAGAACGCCACCGGCCGCAAGTACCTGGTCGTGATCTGGGGTGCGCCGAACCCGATCCGAAAGATCTCCGAACTGAACCCGGGCCGCTACGGCATCGAGTTCCTGTCGATCGGCGGCGCCAACCTCGAGAACACCAAGCCCTGGAAGGGCCTGGACGTGAGCGGCGGCACCTTCTACTACTACGGCTTCCCGAAGAACGCGATGAACGACTGGCTGGTTACCGAACACCAGAAGCGCTTCAACATGCCGCCGGACCTGTTCACCGCGGGCGGCTTCGTCACCGCGAGCGCGATCGTCGCCGGCCTCAAGAAGGCCGGCTCGGCCGACTCCGAGAAGCTGATCGCCGCGATGGAGGGCATGGACTTCGACACGCCGAAGGGCAAGATGAGCTTCCGCAAGGAAGACCACCAGGCGATGCAGGCGCAGTACCAGTTCAAGATGAAGAAGACGCCCGCCAGCGAGTGGGACCTGCTCGAGCTGGTGCGCGAGATCCCGGCCTCCGAGATGCCGGTGCCGATCACCGTGAAGCACTGAGCATGGCGGCTTCCCCCGTGCCGGTGCTCGCGAGCACCGGGCTCAGCATCCAGTTCGGCGGCCACGTGGCGGTCAACGAGGTGACGACGCAGTTCGCGGCCGGCACGCTGACGGCCATCGTCGGCCCCAACGGGGCCGGCAAGACGACCTACTTCAACCTGCTGTCGGGGCAGCTGCGTTCCACCGCGGGCAGCGTCCACTTCAAGGGCGAGGACATCACGCGGCTGAGCGCGCCGCAGCGCACCAGCAAGGGCATCGGGCGCGCCTTCCAGCTGACCAACCTGTTCCCCAAGCTCAGCGTGCTGGAGAACGTGCGCCTCGCGGTGCAGAGCCGCCACAACGCCGGCTTCAACATGCTGGCCCTGTGGCGCAGCCGCCGCGACCTGATCGACCAGGCCGCGCACTACGTGGCGCAGGTCGGGCTCGGCGCGCGCGCGGGCGACCTCGCGGCCAAGCTGCCGCACGGCGACAAGCGCAAGCTCGAGGTCGCGATCCTGATGGCGCTCGAGCCCGAGATCCTGATGTTCGACGAGCCCACCGCGGGCATGAGCGTCGACGAGGTGCCGGTCATTCTCGAATTGATCGGGCGACTCAAGAAGCAGGGCGACAAGACGATCCTGTTGGTGGAGCACAAGATGGACGTGATTCATTCCCTGGCCGACCGCATCATCGTGCTGCACAACGGCCGGCTGGTGGCCGACGGCCTGCCGGCCGAGGTGATGGCCTCGCCGATCGTGCAGGAGGCCTACCTGGGCAAGCGCGCCGCGCCGCGCACGGCAAAGGCGGTGTCGCATGCCTGAGCCACGCAACGATCCGGGCGGGATGCTGCTGACCCTGAGCGGCGTCCATACCCACATCGGCGAATACCACATTCTGCAGGGCGTTGACCTCCAGGTGCCGCGCTCCGGCCTGACGGTGCTGCTGGGCCGCAACGGCGCCGGCAAGAGCACCACGCTGCGCACCATCATGGGCCTGTGGCATGCGAGCGCCGGCCGCATCGTCTTCGACGGCCAGGACATCACGGCCGCCGAGACGCCCGCGATCTCGCGCAGCGGCATCGCCTTCGTGCCCGAGGACATGGGCATCTTTTCGGGCCTCACGGTGCAGGAGAACCTGCGCCTGGCGGCCATCGGCGGCGCCTTCGACGAACAGCGGCTCGAATGGATCTTCGGCTTGTTCCCGGCGCTCAAGCGTTTCTGGCTGCGCCCGGGCGGCACGCTCTCGGGCGGGCAGAAGCAGATGGTCGCGATCGCGCGCGCCATCATCGAGCCGCGCAAGCTGCTCCTGATCGACGAGCCGACCAAGGGCCTCGCGCCTTCGATCGTCGACAACCTGGCGCAGGCCTTCGAGGAACTGAAGGCGCGCGACACCACCATCCTGCTGGTCGAGCAGAACTTCAACTTCGTGCGCTCGCTCGGCGACCACGTGGCGGTGATGGACGACGGCCGCATGGTGCACAGCGGCTCGATGGAAGAGCTGTCCGAAGACGAAGGCCTGCAGGCGCGCCTGCTCGGCCTGCATGCAGGAGCCGTGCATTGAACACCGCTGCCCACCCCTCGCCACCCGCCGCGCCGGCCGCCGAGGCGGCGCAGTCGCTGGAGGCGCTGCCTGGCCGCAAGCGCGACCTGGTGTCCGGCTTGCTGATCCTGGCCTTCATCGGGCTGGCGCTGCCGGCCATCGGCAGCTTCCCGACCTGGGTCACGCTGACAGTCGCCGCGCTCGCGATGGGCATGATGCTGTTCATCATGGCCAGCGGCCTGACCCTGGTGTTCGGCCTGATGGACGTCATGAACCTCGGCCACGCGGCCTTCGTTGCGGTCGGCGCCTACACCGCCACGCTGCTGGTCGGCCCGCTCAAGGGCCTGCTCGAATCGGCGTCGGTGTGGGCCAGCCTGGCGGCGATCGGCGCCGTGATCCTGCTGTCGATGCTGGTCACCGCGGCACTCGGCTGGGTCTACGAGCGGCTGTTCGTGCGGCCGGTCTACGGCGACCACCTGAAGCAGATCCTGATCACCATCGGCGCGATGATCATCATCGAGCAGATCGTGTTGGTGCTGTTCGGTGCCAACCAGATGATGCTGCCGATGCCCGAGGCGCTGCGCGGCTCGCTGCTGCTCGGCGACGTCGCGATCGAGCGCTACCGGCTGGTGGCGGTCGCCGTGGGCCTGGTGGTGTACGCCGGGCTCACGCTGCTGCTCACGCGCACGCGCGTCGGCCTGCTGATCCGTGCCGGCGTCGAAAACCGCTCGATGGTCGAGGCCCTGGGCTACCGCATCCACAACATCTTCGTCGCGGTCTTCGTCGGCGGATCGGCGCTGGCCGGGCTGGGCGGCGTGATGTGGGGCTTCTACCGCGAGCAGTTCACGGTCGCCATCGGCGCCGAGGTGCTGGTGCAGATGCTGATCATCGTGATCATCGGCGGGCTCGGCTCGGTCACCGGCTGCTTCGCCGGCGCGATGCTGATCGCGCTCGCCACCAACTACGTGAGCTTCCTGCTGCCCGACATGGCGCTGGTCTCCAACATCCTCGTGATGATGGCGGTGCTGCTGTGGCGGCCGCAGGGCCTCCATCCGGTCAACAAGCACTAGGCGGCGCCATGCTCAATTCGATTCTTTCGGGCGACCTGCCACGCAGCCGCTGGCTGACCGCGCTGCTGGTGCTGGTGGTGGCCTATCTAGCGACCGCGCCCTTCCTGTTCTCGGGCGCCCGCTCGCTCAACGTGGCGGCAACCATCTGCGTCTTCGTGGTGCTGGTGGCGTCGTTCGACCTGCTGCTGGGCTACTGCGGCGTGGTCTCGTTCGCGCATGCGATGTTCTACGGCATCGGCGCCTACGGCGTCGCGATCGCGATGTACAAGCTCGGTCCGACCTGGAGCGCGATGCTGGTCGGCGCGCTGTCGGGGCTGGCCGTGTCGCTGGCGCTGTCGCTCCTGATCGCGCTGGTGTCGCTGCGCGTGAAGGCGATCTTCTACACGATGATGACGCTGGCGGTGGCGGCGGCCTTCGGCGCGCTCGTGACCCGCATGAGCGGCCTGACCGGCGGCGACGACGGCCGCACCTTCAAGCTGCCCGAGTCGCTGTCGCCGGGCTTCCGGCTATTCGAGAACGACATCCTCGGCACCACGGTCAACGGCAAGGTGCTGGCCTACTACCTGGTGTTCTTCAGCACCGTGCTGCTGTTCCTGCTGATGCTGCGCGTGGTCAATTCGCGCTTCGGCCGCGTGCTGGAGGCGATCCGCGAGAACGAGTTCCGCGCCGAGGCGATCGGCTACCGCACGCTGTACTACCGCGTGGCGATCAACTGCCTGTCGGCCGCACTGGCCACCTGCGCCGGCATCCTGATGGCGCTGTGGCTGCGCTACGTGGGTCCGCAGACCACGGTCGGCTTTAACGTGATGCTCAACATCCTGCTGATGGCGGTGATCGGCGGGCTCGGCACGGTCTACGGCTCGGTGGTCGGCGTGGCGCTGTTCGTGGTCGCCGAGAACTATTTGCAGAGCCTGATGGGCGGCATGAGCAGCTCGCTCACTTCGGTTCCCTTGCTTGCGGCGCTGTTCCATCCCGACCGCTGGTTGCTGTGGTTCGGCACGGTCTTCGTGCTGTCGGTCTATTTCTTTCCGAGCGGCATCGTCGGCAAGCTGCGCGCGTCCAACAAGGAGGTGTTGTGAATCCACCGGTCGTTCTCCTCAGCGTGCAGGGCAGCGTCCAGATCATCAYGATCAACAGGCCGGCGGTGCGCAATGCGATCAACAAGGAGGTGGCCGTGGCGCTGGCCGCCGCATTGATCGAGCTCGATGCGCGGCTCGAACTGCATGTCGGCATCCTGACCGGTGCCGGCGGGACCTTCTGCGCGGGCATGGACCTGAAGGCCTTCGCTGCGGGCGGCGACGAGCCGATCGTCGCGGGCAGGGGTTTCGCTGGCCTGTGCGAGGCGCCGCCACGCAAGCCCTTGATCGCGGCGGTGGAGGGCCACGCCGTCGCCGGCGGCTTCGAGATCGCGCTGGCCTGCGACCTGATCGTGGCCGCGCGCGGCGCCAGCTTCGGTCTGCCCGAAGTCAAGCGCGGGCTGGTCGCTTCGTCGGGCGGGCTGATGCGGCTGCCGCGCCGGGTCTCGCGCAACCTGGCGATAGAACTGGCGATCATCGGCGACCCGATCACGGCCGAGCAGGCGGTGGCCTGCGGCCTGGTCAACCGGCTGGTCGAGAACGGCGGAGCGCTCGACGCGGCGCTGGAACTCGCGCGGCGCATCGACGCCAACGCGCCGCTTGCCGTGGCGGCCAGCAAGCAGATCGTGGATGCCTCGCGCACCTGGAGCGACGACGAGATGTTCGAACGCCAGCGGCCGCTGGCGCGGACGGTCAACGGCTCGTCGGATGCGCGAGAGGGCGCAACCGCCTTTGCGCAGAAGCGCGCGGCCGTCTGGCAGGGGCGCTGACGCCCCCTCGCTCAGACCAGTGAAAAGCTGGTCATCCGCGGCAGCGTGCGCTCGCCGCTCTTCTGCAGGTGGCGTCGCATGCGGCTCTCGGCCTTGGCCTGGTCGCCCTCGAGGATGGCCTCGGTGATGGCGCGGTATTCGGCCACCATCGCCTTCAGGTCGGCGGTGGTCAGCGAGTGATAGAACTGGGCGCGGAACAGATGCGCCCGCGCCTGCGGCAGCACGCGGTTCAACTCGCTGCTGTCGGCGATCTCGAACATCACCTTGTAGTAGTTGGCGCGCTCGTCGAGCACGCGGTCGAGCGCCTCGGGCGTGCGGGCGCTGACTAGTTTCTGCGCTGCGGCCTCGAAGCGCTTGGCATTGCCTTCGCGGTGGATGTTGGCGGCCGCCAGCCGAGCGGCCAGGCCCGACAGCACTTCCAGCACGCCGAGCAGGCTGGCGGCATCTTCGCGCGTGAGCGACCGGATCACCGCGCCGCGGTGCGGCGTGAGGTCGACCACGCCGCTCGATGCCAGGATGCGCAAGGCTTCGCGCACCGTGCTGCGGCTGACGCCGAGATCGCGCGTGAGATCGGCTTCGACCAGCCGTTGGCCTACTGTAAAGCGCCGCATCAGGATGCCCTTGCTGATCGCGTCGGCCACGCGGTCGGGCGTGCTGCGCGGGTGGGGCGTTTCAGGCGCCGTCCGGGTCCGGGCGGGCGTTCTGGACGCGACGGTCTTGAGAACGGTGGTCATGCGGCTTCGCTGGGTGCAGCAGGTTGGGGAAAGTACCCGGTATTGTTGACGTGATTGTCAGGCAATACGCATCGGCCACAAGCGTTCCGTCCCCGGGTGAACCCTCGAAATCCCAAAGTCGCAGCGAGTTGGCACAAGACGAAGGGCCGGGCCTTGCCTACGCTCGGCCATCGTCGCGGCGCTGCTGCGTTCAAAGAGGTTTTGGATGTCCGACTCCGTACTGCTGGAGCGTGCAGGCGCCGTCGCACTGCTCACGCTCAACCGCCCCGAGCGGGCCAACGTGCTCGACCTCGAGACCGGCCGCGCCCTGGTCGACTGCATCGAGCGGCTCGCCGCCGACAAGGCCGTGCGCGCGGTGCTGCTGCGGGCCCGCGGCCGGCATTTCTGCGTCGGCGGCAACATCGCCGACTTCGTCGAAGCGGGCGACGACCTGTCCGGCCTGCTCGACCGCACGATTCCACCGCTGCAACGCGCGATCCATACGCTGGCGACGCTGCCGGTGCCGGTGGTTAGCGCACTCAACGGCCCGGTCGGCGGTGGCGGCATCGGGCTCGCAATGTGTGCCGACATCGTGTTCGCGGCCGAGTCGATGAAGCTTCGCGGCGGGTATTCGGCGATCGGCCTGACGCCCGACGCCGGCTCGTCCTGGCTGCTGGCGCGCCGCGTCGGCGCCGCGCGCGCCAAGGAGATCTTCTTCACCAACGAGGCGCTGGGCGCGCGCGAATGCCTGGCGATCGGCGCCGTGTCGCGCGTCCACGCGGACGACGAACTTGAAGCCCGCACGCTGTCGCTGGTCGAGTCGCTGGCCGGCGGCGCCACCGCCGCACTGGCGCTGACCAAGGCGCTGCTCGACGGTGTGGTCGGGCGCTCGCTGGAAACCCAGCTTGAATTCGAGCACCGCGGCATGGTCGCTTCGGGCGCGACGGCCGACGCGAAGGAGGGCGTCAAGGCCTTCTGCGGGAAACGCAGCCCTGAATTTATCGGGCGATAGTGTCGGACAAACCCTGATTCATTGTCAGACAATTTTGCCTACGATTAAGCGCATGCAAGGACTTGCCTCGTGAGTGCGACCCTTCCGGAAACGGCCCACCGTCCCCTCGACACGGCACGCCTGGCCGGGTGGCTGCAAGGGCAGATTCCCGGCCTGCGCGGCCCGTTGACGGCCACCCGCTTCAAGGGCGGCCAGTCCAATCCCACCTACCTGCTCAGCGATGCTGACGGCGCCCGCTACGTGCTGCGCAAGCAGCCCGACGGCGTGCTGCTGCCTTCCGCCCATGCGGTCGACCGCGAATACCGCGTGCTGCATGCCTTGGGCGACACCGATGTGCCGGTCGCCAGCGCAGACTGCTTCTGCGATGACCCGCAAGTCGTCGGCACGCCGTTCTACGTGATGGATTTCGTCGACGGCCGCGTGCTGTGGGATCCGGCGCTGCCCGGCATGCAGGCGGCCGAGCGCGGCGCCATCTACGACGAGATGAACCGCGTGGTCGCCGCGCTGCACCGGGTGGGCGTGGCTGCGGTTGGCTTGTCTGACTACGGCCGGCCCGGCGCCTTCTTCGAGCGCCAGATCGCGCGCTGGACCCGCCAGTACCAGGCGACGGTCAGCGGCCCCGAAGGCGTCGGGCCGATTCCCGCGATGGAGCGGCTGATCGAGTGGCTGCCGGCGAATGTTCCGACCACCGAAGCGGGCCAGGACGAAAGCTGCATCTTCCACGGCGACCTGCGCATCGACAACATGATCTTTCACCCGAGCGAGCCGCGCGTACTGGCGCTACTCGACTGGGAACTGTCCACGCTGGGCCATCCGCTGGCCGATTTCGCCTACCACGCGCTGCCGTGGCGCCTGAGCGCGCAGCAGTTTCGCGGCATGGCCGGCGCCGACTTCGCGGCGCTCGGCATCCCGGGCGAGCGCGCTTACCTCGATGCCTATTGCCGCCGCGTCGGCCGTGCGCCGGTCGACCCGTCGCACTGGGAGTTCTATCTGGCCTGCGCGATGTTCAGGCTCGCCGCCATCCTGCAGGGCATCCTGAAGCGCTCGCAGGACGGCACGGCTTCGAGCGCCGAGGCGCGCGAGACCGGCGCCCGCGCACGGCCGATCGCCGAGGCCGCGTGGCGGCAGGTCGAGGCCCACTTTCCGCGAAGTGCGCGCTAGCAGCGCGTTCCGTTTTCATTCATCGCACCCGCAGCATCGAGCGTCCACCAGAAAGTCATCCGTGTACAAGTTCTCCCCCAAGGTCCAGGATCTGCAGAAACGCCTCGTCGCCTTCATGGACGAGCACATCTACCCGAACGAGAAGCGCTACTACCGCGAGGCTGAGGAACTGGGCCCGTGGAAGGTCGCGCCGGTGCTGGAAGAACTCAAGCCCAAGGCCCGCGCGGCCGGCCTGTGGAACCTGTTCCTGCCGGAGTMATCGCACGGCGCCGGCCTGACCAACTTCGAATACGCGCCGCTGTGCGAGATCATGGGCCGCTCGCACCTGGCGCCTGAGGTCTTCAACTGCTCCGCGCCCGACGCCGGCAACATGGAAGTACTGGCCCGCTACGGCACGCCCGCGCAGCAGGCGCAGTGGCTGGTGCCGCTGCTGGCTGGAGAGATCCGCTCCTGCTTCGCGATGACCGAGCCCGACGTGGCCTCCAGCGACGCCACCAACATCGAGTCGAGCATCGTGCGCGACGGCGACCACTACGTCATCAACGGCCGCAAGTGGTACACCACCAACGCCACCGACCCGCGCTGCAAGATCTGCATCTTCATGGGCAAGTCCGACCCGGACAACGCCGACCGCCACCAGCAGCAGTCGATGATCCTGCTGCCGCTCGACACGCCCGGCGTCACCGTGGTACGGCCGATCGCGGTGTTCGGCTTCTACGGCGTGCCCGACCGCGCGTCGGAGGTCACGTTCGAGAACGTGCGCGTGCCGGCCTCGAACATGCTGCTCGGCGAGGGCCGCGGCTTCGAGATCGCGCAGGGCCGGCTCGGGCCGGGGCGCATCCACCACTGCATGCGGCTGGTCGGCTTGGCCGAGAAGATGCTCGAGCTGATGTGCAAGCGCAGCCTGTCGCGCGTGGCCTTCGGCAAGACCGTGGCGCAGCAGGGCGTGACGGTCGAGCGCATCGCCGAGTCGCGCATCCTGATCGAGCAGGCCCGGTTGCTGACGCTCAATGCGGCGCACCGCATGGACACGGTCGGCAACAAGGTCGCCAAGGCCGACATCGCGATGATCAAGGTGGCCGCGCCGAAAATGGCCTGCCAGGTGATCGACTGGACCATCCAGGCCTTTGGCGGCGGCGGCACCAACAACGACCACGGCATCGCCTCGGCCTATGCCACCGCGCGCCTGCTGCGGCTGGCCGACGGGCCCGACGAGGTGCACCGCAACCAGATCGGGCAGCTGGAGCTCAAGAAGTATCGCTAGCACGCCGTAAGCAGCCGCATGGCGGCACCCCGAATCGGCAGACAGAAGCAAGGAGACAAGCATGCACATCAAACTCGACACTTCCGCATCCTCCATCGCCATGTGCGGCACTGCACCCGCGCGGCAAGAGCCACTGATGTGGCTGAACGCCGATCGCGTGTTGTACGTCGGACTGCTCGGCGAGCCTTCGGTGCGTACCTTCGGCGCCTATTCGATCTACGTGTCCTTGAGCAAGCCGCACCGCATCAGCGTCGCGGGTGGCGCGTGGGAAGAGGCCGAGGTGTCGGTCATTCCGCCCTACGTGCCGCACCGGATCGCGTCATGCGAACGCATGATCTGCAACATCCTGATCGAGGCCGACAGCGTGGCGCACGGCCGGCTGCCGGACTTCATCGCCCAGGGGCGCGGCGACGTGCGCGACGACGAGGTGCTGCAGGGCCTGCGCGCCGCGCTCGACCGCTTCCGCTGCAGCGGCACGCGGCAGTTCCCGCAGACGGCGGACTTCGACCGCAGCTTCTTCGGCGAGGCGCTGGCGCCGCGCGCCATCGACCGCCGCGTTCGCGCGACGCTGGCACGCATCAAGGATGATCCCAACAGCCATACCTCGGCGCAGGACTGCGCCGAGGCCTCGCACCTGTCGGTGTCGCGCTTCCTGCACCTTTTCAAGGCCGAGGTGGGCACGCCCTTCCGCAGCTTCCGCACCTGGCAGCGTGCCCGCAGCGTGCTGTATTACGTCACGCAGAACGCCAACCTCGCGAACATCGCGCTCGACGTCGGCTACCCCGACTCGACCCACTTCAGCCATTCGATCCGGCAGGTCTACGGGCTGACGCCGAAGTCGATCTTCGCGGGCAGTCGCAGGCTCGAGCTCTACGGCCGCGCCGCCGCGGGTTCGCCGCGCTACCAGTTCGCCTGATCTTTCTCTCCCAGGAACCATGCAAATCAATTTCGATTTCAGCGGCAGGCACGTCGTCGTGTTCGGCGGCACCACGGGCATCAACTTCGGCATCGCTCACGCGTTCGCGCGCCAGGGCGCCAGGCTCACGGTGGCCAGCCGCAAGTCCGAGAACGTCGAGGCGGCGGTCGGTGAATTGCGCGGCCACGGCGGCGAGGTGCATGGCGTCTGTGCCGACGTGCGCGACTTCGCCGCCGTCGGCCGCGCCCTGCAGGAATCGGTCGACCGCTTCGGCGCCATCGACGTGCTGGTGTCGGGCGCCGCGGGCAACTTCCTCTGCGAAGCCAAGGACATGTCGTCCAACGGCTTCAAGGTGGTGGTCGACATCGACCTGGTCGGCAGCTTCCATGTGCTGCGGCAGGCGCACGCGCACCTTCGCAAGCCGGGCGCCTCGGTCATCAACATCACGGCGCCGCAGTCTTTCGTGCCGATGCGCTACCAGGCCCACGCCTGCGCCGCCAAGGCCGGCGTCGACCAGCTCACGCGCGTGCTGGCACTCGAGTGGGGCGGCGAGGGCGTGCGCATCAACTCGATCTCGCCGGGCCCGATCGACGGCACCGAGGGGTTCCGCAAACTGATGGCGCCGTCTCCCGCCGAGCGTGAAGCGGCGCAGAACGTCGTGCCTCTGCGGCGCTTCGGCAGCCTCGACGACATCGCCAACCTGGCGCTGTTCCTGGCCTCGCCCTATGCGGGCTACATCTCGGGCGCCCTGATTCCGTGCGATGGCGGCGGGGCGATGGAGAGCGTCAAGCCGGCGCTGGAGGCGGCGGGAACGGCGATCTAGCCCGGGTCGGCTCCCTGTCGGCCGATCACAGCCGCAGTCAGCCGGACTTGCCGCGGCCGCTCTTCCTGCCGCTCTCGGCGCGCGGGCCGTCGCCGCCCGTCGTTCCACTGCCGCTGGTGGCCTGGTCGATCCACAGCAGGGCATCGACATAGGACATGAAGCGGTTCAGGTAGTCGGGCGACAGCTCGCGCATCAGGGTCAGCGAGCGATGCACGAGGTGATGCGAGTTGAGCGGGCCGGCATTCTCCGGCACCTTCGCAAGTGACTGGGTCAGCCGCCGGTCGGCGCTGAGCCGCGACCAGGTGCTCCTGAAATAGCTCAGCGTCTTCAGTTCGGGCGAGGAGGGGGCCTGCCCGGACAAGGCATCGCTCGCCGCCGCGGCGCTGCCGGGCGGCGGCGCGTGCCGGGCGGCATGTGCGACGAGTTCCGCCAGCGGCCCGCGACAGGGTGGCGCCTTGTCCGGCTGCCCTGCCGCGGCATCGCCTTCGTCGCAACGGGCCGCATCGATCGCCTCGCCGTACGCCGCGATCAGGCGTGAGAGCTTGTCGTCGAGGATGCGCCGGGCATCGCCGGCGTGGCCGGCGCTCCGCCTGGCCAGCGCTTCGATGAAGCAAAAGCGGACCGGGTCGAAGCGATGATCGCCGCGCTCGCGCCAGACCGTGAGCATCGCGCCGCTGTGGCCTGCGTCCTCGCTAGCCACGGGGCTTCGTCGCGCTGGCATTGGACGGCCTCGGCGTCGGCGACATCTCCACGCGCCGGTTCCTGGAGCGGCCGTCGGCATCGGCGTTGGATGCCACCGCCTGCTCGGAGCCGAAGGCCGCGGCAAACACCGAAGACGAGGGCACGCCTTCGTCGATCAGGGCCCGGGTCACCGTCAAGGCGCGCTGGGCGGACAGCTCCCAGTTGTCCGCGAACCGGCGCGCGCCGTCGCGCATCTGCCGGTCGTCGGTGAAGCCGCTCACCATCAGGATCTCGTCGCGGGACTGCAGGTAGGCGGCCAACGGCGCCGTCAGGCTCTTGAGCAACTGGCGGCCCTCGGGCTGCAGGTCGGCCGAGTTGAAGGCGAACAGCACGCTGCCGCTGATGCCGATGCGGCCGTTGTTCAGCGTCACGCGGCCCGCGGCCAGGGGCCCGGCCAGGGCCTTCTCGAGCGTCTGCAGCCGCTTGGCGGCCTCCTGCCGCTGCTTGACCTCGGACTCGAGCTGGGTCGCGAGGTCCAGCTGCATGCCGAGCACGCACACCAGGATCAGCACGAAGGCCCCGAGCAGCCCCGACATCAGGTCGCCGAAGACCGCCCAGACCGGCACCGTCGGCTCCAGGCCGTCTTCGAACTCCTCGGTCATCATGCTTCGCTGCCCAACGCGGCGCGGTTGCTGGCGATCTGCTGCAGGTCCTCGACGATCTGCTTCTGCGACATGATGCTCAGGTCGATCACTTCCCTGGCCTGCGTCACGTAGTAGTCCAGCTGCTCGTCACTGCGCGCGATGGCCTTGCCGAGCGCGCCTTCGATGCGCTGCAGCTGCGCCACCAGCTTGTCGTTCGATTGGCTGAACAGCTGCACGCCGAAGCCGAAGGCCTCGCCCAGGCTCGCCACCTCGACGGCGCTGCCGGTGATCTGTGCAGCGACTTCGGCCATCCTCCCGGATTCGGCGTCGACCTTTTCCGTGAAGCGCGTGCCGACGCGGTCCAGCAGGTCCGCCGAGGTGGCGACCAACGCGTCGATCGCATAGCGCTGTTCGGTGGACGCGTGGTTCACGGCGCCGAGCAGGGTGTCCAGGGTCTCGAGGATGCGGCTGCGTTCCTCCAGCATCGCGTTGTCGCGCGCCATGCTGTCGGACAGCTTCTGGCGCAACTCGGCAATGACCTCGGCCGCGGCGCGCGGGGCTTCGGAAGCGGCCTGYATGAGCTGGGCAATCTCGGCGATCGTGCGGCTTGCGTGCGCTTCGGTCTGCGCCGAGATCTCGCTGGCGGTCTCGGCCAGCGTCTTGCAGATCGCCTGCTGCTGGGCCTCGGTGCGCGAACCGGCCTGCTGCCATTCCTGCTGCAGCGACACGGCCATCGCCTCGAGGGCCTGGGTCCAAGCCGCCAGTCGCTGCTGGTCTCGCGAAGCCATCTCGGTCTGCAGTCCGGCATGCGCCTCATCGACTGTGCGCAGCAGCGAGACGGCGTGCTGCTCGAACGCGGCCGCCGCCGTCGACAGCGCGACCTGCGTGTCCTTCGAGAGCTGCCCGCTGACGCGCTCCTGTTGCGCCAGGGCGCCGCGCCAGCCGTCCGACAGGTTGCCAACCGTGCTCTCGAGGCGCGTCGAGACGCTCGCCACCAGCGATTCCGAGCGCTGCTCGAAGGTCTGGACGAACTGGTCGAGCGCACCGCGCAGGGCATCGGACTGCGCCTCGCTGGTGCGCTGCTGCGCGGCGAGCGCAGCCTGCCAGAGTGCCGACACGGTCGCGGTGCTGGCCTCGAAGCGGGTCGATAAGCCTTCCAGTTGGCGCTGCACGCCGTGCTCGACCGTCTGGTGCAGCCCCGCTGCCTCGCGTGCGATCGCGGCCATGGTGGCCTCGACCACCGGCTGGATCGTCGCGCCGGCCGAGCGTGCGCTTTCGGTCAGGCTCTGTTCGAGCGATCGGCCGACGGTGGCGGCGAGGCCGGCATAGGCGGTCTCGGCCTTGCTGTGGAAGCTGTCCTGGCTCGAGATCAGGCGCTCGTTCAGCGCCTGGCTCTGCCGCTCCATGGTCGCCATCATGGCCTGCAGCCGATCGACCAGTTCAGGCATCGCCTGGCCCTGCCGCTGCAGCAGCTTGAAGGATTCATCGCGCTGATGGGCCTGCGAGAAGACGCGCAGAAAAGTAGCGATCCGCGTGTCGAGGCGCTGCGCCGCCTGCAGCCGGTCGCGCCGGCACAAGGCCGAGACCAGGCCCAGCATCGCGGACGCGGCCACGCCCGC
This sequence comes from Variovorax sp. P4_D9, assembly GCF_056401695.1. Classification (NCBI taxonomy): domain Bacteria; kingdom Pseudomonadati; phylum Pseudomonadota; class Betaproteobacteria; order Burkholderiales; family Comamonadaceae; genus Variovorax; species Variovorax sp. P4_D9. The sequence continues at coordinate 7,613 of NZ_JBFUIU010000032.1, read as the reverse complement.
CAGCGAGGTGCCGAAGGCCAGCCCCAGGCCCTTGACCGGAGCGGCCAGGGAGGAACGGATGGCCTGCAGGTCCGACGCGCTTTCAAGCGCGCTGCCGGTGCCGCTCAGGGTGACGACCATGCCGATGAAGGTGCCCAGCATGCCCAGCAGCACCAGCAGGCCGGTCAGGTAGGGGGTCAGGGCCGGCCCGGGCAGGCCGACGCGTTCGCCCTCGATGCGCAGGCGCACCGCGTTCTGCAGGGAAGGGTGCAAATGCTCGAGCCAATGGTCCWGGCTCGGCGGTGGCACCGACATGTCCGCCACGGCGTCTGCCAAGGTGGACGTGGCTTGGTGGAAGCGATGCAGTTCGAGCGCGCCCATCAGGTAGAAGGCGGCGATCAGCAGCGTGATCGCCAGCGCCAGCGGATTCGAGCCGATGTAGCCGGCGCCGACCCAGCAGATGGCGGCGAGGCCGACGAGGAAGGCGGCGTATTGAAGAAATCGGGTCATGAAGGCCTGTCAGCGCTCAGCGCTTGCGAAGGGCATCGAGCAGCCCTTCGATCGGTTGCAATCGAATATCCAGTTCGGCGAGCAGCACGCCCTGCATGTCATTGCAGAACAGCTCCAGCCATCCGCCGGCGTCTGTCCCGCCATCGCTCTCGTCCGGAGCCCGGGCAGCCTGGCGCAAACGCTCGAAGTGCTTCTCGAGCAGCCCGGGCACGGTCGACAGCAGGCGATGCTCCTGCGCCCCCAGCACCTGCTCCATGACCACATCCACGGCGGCCAGCCGGGCCATGGCCGGTGAACCGGCTGCCAGTCTGGCGCGCAGGCGGCCTCGCAAGGGACCGATGGCCGTCTCCATGGTCTGTTGCCGGGCGACGTAGCGTCGACGGTGTGATGCGAAGTCGGACGCGAATGCGCCGCGTTCGGCAATGGCCTTCGCCAATGCCGAGCGCAGGCCGGCGCATTCGCATTCCTCGGCGCTGGCCGAAGTCGGTGCGCGCGATGAGGCGAGCGCCGGACCCCCATCCAGCGCCGCCGAGAGCGAAATGGCGTCGGTCCAACCGAACCATTGACTCAAGCGATCCGCAAAGCCTTGCCTGGATTCGGGGACGTTGATGTCGGTCAGTCGAGCGAGCAAGCGAACCAGCGCCGAGTCGGTGAAACCTGTGCGCCGTGACACTTGCACCTACTGGAAAAACCGAGCATTTTACATCAGTGGCCCGGCCTGGCCCGAACCGCGGCGTTGGTTCGAAACCGCGGCAGCAGGAACTCTTGAGGCCCGGATTTTCTGGTAGGCGTTCCGGAGTCGGCGCCTGGGGTGGCGTCGTTTGCTGTTTTCGGAGGCATCGCGTCGGAGGCCCCGCCAGGCAACGATTCCGCTCGAAGCTAGTGCGGTTTTCCCCAAAGGTGTCCCCAGCAAGCAGGGAAAACTATGGCGCTCGATGCGCGCCGCTTGGCGTGTTCCGCAAGTGCAGAGGCTAGTCCAGTGTGGCGTTCCGGTACTCGGCCAGCGTGGTGCGCTGGAATTCGGTCACGGGTATCAGCCGGTCCCCCAGATCCTGGAAATGGGCGCGAATGTAGGATTGTTCGCGGACCCAGCATCCGCGTGACGTTCCGCCATCCAACAGGGTGAGGTAGCAGACACGGCGAGGCGGCGGGCATTCATCTTCGGCATCGGTCAGCTGCAGCACCTGGTAGGGGCTTCCGCTGGTCACAAATAGAACGCGTGGCTGCATGTCGCAGCCAAGAAGGATCGTGCAACCGGCGACGACTGCCATGATGGACGACGTCTTCATGCCTGACCTTCCAGGGACGCTCGGGAAGACTAGATTGAGCTCTTTCGTGCCAACTGCGTCAACTCTCAAAAGGGGGTTGCCATGGGGTTTGCGAAGGCTGGATTCCTCATCTGTGCCGCCCAGATTTTGCGCCGTCAAATCAATCGAATCCAGTGGCACACGGCCTGCGTGCCCCACCCTCGGATAACATTCACGCCCACAGGCCGCCGCCTCCATGGGCTTTCATCCTGGACGGCTTTCCTCGACGAGGTCATTGGATTTGGGTACCGAAAACGCTTTCGCTGAACTGGGATTGGCACCGGACGCCACCGAGCGCGAGGTGAAGGCTGCATGGCGCCGGCTCGCCTCGCGATGGCATCCGGATCGCAACGACAGCGCCGGTGCCAGTGCCAAGATGCAGCGCATCAACCAGGCCTTCGATGAGATCCGTCGCGCCGGATTCGGTGCCCCGGCAAACACCGAGGTCGACACGCCCGCCGCGCCGGACGACGACGCCGCGAGTGGATTCGACGACGACCAGGCCGCGTCGGCGTCCCGCGCCGCGGGCACCGAACAGCGGCGCCGGCCTCTGCACCGCAAAGTCAGGCTGACGCTGGAGGAGGCGGCCGTCGGTTGCATCAAGGTGCTGCGGGGCAAGGTCACCGACACCTGCGCCATCTGTGCGGGTGCCGGGCACCAGGTGCTGGGCGGGAACTGCGCCCGCTGTGGGGGATCGGGCGCGATCCCGAAGCGCGCCTTCTTCGGCTGGCCTTCCGGCGTGACCGAGTGCGAGGCTTGCCTCGGCGGCGGCATCGCGAGGCAGCCTTGCGCGGCCTGCGGCGGTCGCGGCAAGATGGAGCCGCGCGCCTACAAGATGAACGTGCGCATTCCGCATGGGGTGCGTGATGGCGATCTGCTGCACGTCGATGCCCGGCGCGCGGGTGCCGAAGGCCCTCCGGCTGACATCGAGATTCGCATCGAGGTGTCGGAACACGCGTTCTTCACGCTCGACGACGATGGCACGGTTCGATGCGAGATGCCGGTCGATGGGTTCGCATGGATCGCAAATCGGCAAGTCAAGGTGCCGACCGTCACCGGCTTCCAGACGCTGCAGTTGAGCCGCGACCGGCTGTCGTACCGCTTGAAGGGCCAGGGCTTCCCGGTGCAGCACCGCGGCCCGCGTAGCGACCATCTGGTCACGCTGGTGCCGATATTTCCGCAGCAGCTGAGCACCGATCAGCAGATCCTGCTCGACCAGCTCTCGGCCACCAGCTCGAGCGCTGGCGGAGAGGCCCTGGACGACCGCCTTCGCGCGTGGAACCGCGGGCTGCGTGCCTGGGAACGAAGCCTGTAGGCGGCGACCCCGAAGCAGCGGCGCCCAGAAAAAAGCCCCCTCACATCGCTGTGCGGGGGCCAATCCATCGAAGGACGATGGAGGAGACAACCAGGGATCTGTTCGTCAGTGAAGCTCGTCCAGTTTCTTCGAGGTCACATAACCAGAAACGACGATAGCAGCGACGGCAACGAGGCAGATCAAAACAGTGAACATTTGGGACTCCAGAATGAGTGTGCTGGCGCGATTATAGGGTAAACCCTAATCTCTTGCACGACCTTGTCGCAACCCGCCGTTGCCCGTGTTTACGCCATCTTTGCATTCCCTCCGTGCACGCGGCTCGAGGCACCGGCGTTGGATAGGCTCGGGGCAGCTGTTGCCTCGMACAGGAGATTTCATATGCACGCAAGTCGCTCGATGCTGGTCAAGTTGGCCGTTGTCGGAACCGTTGCCGTCGCGGCACTCGCGGGCGCCGCTACGGCAAGCGCTGGCACGAACTGGTCAGTTGGCATCTATGCGCCTGGCGTGGCCATCGGGGTCGCCGAGCCGGCACCGGTCTACTACGAGCCGGCGCCCGTCTACTCACGCCCGGCTCCCGTCTACTACGAGCCCGCCCCGGTGTACCACCGCGCTGTGCCAGCGGCGGTTTACGCACCGGCGCCCGTCTACTACGAGCCGGGGTATCGCGGAGAAGGGCGCCGGTCCTATCGCGCCGACTGGGAGGGTGGTCGCCGCTGGGATCGCCGCGACTGGGGGCATGAGCGACGCGAAGAGCGTCGCGGTTGGGGCGATCGAGACTGAAAAAGCGCACAACGCGCCCGGCGTTTAGTGTGCCGGCTTGCGCCACACGCTCGCCAGCCAGGGCTGCTGTTCGACTGGCAGGCCGAAGGGTCGGTAGTAGTGGGCCAGTTCGATGAACCGGGCCGCTGACATGTAGCGACGCCAGGCATCGAGATCGTGGAAGGCGCCGTAGCGATCGCCGTTCCAACCTTCCTGGCCATCGCCACGGGGATTCGAGCAGAACAGCACGCCGCCCGGCTTGAGTGTCGCGTGGAGCTCGCCCAGCACGCGCGGCAGTTCCTGGCTCGGGACGTGGAACAGCGACGCATTGGCGAACACGCCGTCGAAGCGGCCGGCCGGCAATTGCAGTTGGAGGAAATCCTGCTGCAGGACCTCGCACCCGCTGTGCGCCCGCGCCATCGCGGCGAGCCGCTCGGACCCTTCAAGTCCTGTCGCGAGATGACCCAGCCGCTTGAATGTCTCGAGGTCCCGTCCCGGGCCACAGCCGAAATCCAGAATCGCGAAAGGTGGGTCCGTCTCGATGTACTCGAGGAGTGCCGCGATGTTCTGACTGACGTCGTGATCCCGCGTGCCTTCCCAGAATGCTTCCGCGTGCCGGTCGTAATGCCCGAGCRTCACTGCGGCGATCCGCTCGAGATCATCCGTGGACAAATGCATCGTGGGGGCCTCCCACCTCGCGGGGTCGGTCGGCTGCGACGCCATCAGGCCAGGGGTGGCGGCCGATCGCTACCCGGCCTGGAGAATGTCATCGCTGCAGCCTGCAGTTCGGGGACCAGCGTCAGGAGCCGGCGAGTGAGCCAGTACAGGTGGCCGGCGTCGATCGGATTCGGCAATTTGAGTATGTTGATCAGCCGTTGCGGACGATCTCCGAAGCCAAGGGCGGTCAGCGGCTCGAGGACCGAGGCCAGATTGCCTCGCACCCGCTCATCCACCAGGTCATGTTCATCCAGACTGCGCCAGATGGTGGTCACGGCGCGTTCGCACAAGTCGGCATCCGACAATGGCGTCGTTGCCTCCGGGTCGCCCAGCGAGCCCAAGGGCATCGGGGGCATGCCGCGCGTTTCCGCGCGAATTTGCTGTCTCCGTGAAGGCATGTGCTCCTCCTTCATGCCGGACACGATACGCCAGACCGACGCGAACGGCAATCCTCGCCGCCGCCCGCTGGCACACTCTACTCCGCGCACTCGCGCACGGGAGAAAAGCAAATCGCGCCGACAACTCAGTCCTGTGAAGCTACTCATACTCTTTCCGACCGACATGCCGGCCGGTCCGACGACCACGCTGTATGTGGGTCCTGTCGTATTCACAGCTAACGGCAACGCCGGCGGAACTTTCAGGTTGCTAGGCACGAGCGGGAAGTCGACGGACATCTGTTCCCTCTTGTCGAGTTGAGTCCTGTTGGTTATTGGCATCCCAGTGAAGTCGACGACTAGCGAACTGTATGGTACGTTGTGCCCTGTCGTGACATTCGTAAAAAAATTGCTGTCTTGAGTTGTCTTTAAATGCTGAACCGCCCCGCCGGCCCACGCACTGACCAATGAAAGACCGCCGCTTCTCGAAATGGCTGGGGGGTGGGCATCGGGAGATGCTGCGCGAGTTGTCACGCGTGTTGAAAGCGCATGGGAACATACTCGCCAAAAGGTAGTGTGGTCCGACATCCGGAAATGGCGCACGAAGACCACACCACCTCAAGAGTGTTAATCACTCCAGCACAGAAGGCGTTGGATTCATTTTCCGAGCGGTGTTGAATAGACACGTCGAGTTTATGCAGGGCGATTCCGCCCGACCATCTGGGTTATCGAAGAGAAACAGGGACAACATCTAGTACATACGTGACGTTCAAGTTGAAGCCTCCACCGCCGGTTGCTGTGAACTGCAGCATATGTGTGCCCGCTTGCAAGGCGCGGGTTTTGACATAGTATCCATCGTCCGCAGACGGTGAATAGATGCCCGGTTCACACCCCATGAGATTCTTCTCTGGCAGAGCAGTAGCGAACGGGTCGGACTGCACTCGCCGTACATCTGGCACAGCAACGCTATCCATGGTTACCGTGGTCGCTGTGATGCTGTCGATAAATCCCGCCACGTTTTTTCTGATGTCTGCAACTGACAATGCTGCGCCTTGCCCACATGCATTTGGAGTATTCGCTTGCACATTGTTCACAATGGGGAAGAAAAGCTGGACACCTTCTGGAACGCTGCAATGCCGGCTCACCGAGCCCCCAAAGTTTCCGGCGAGAAACCAAAACGAGCCCCGCTGTCCCAACATGCAGTTGGCTCCATTTTTGTCAAGAATCGGATTGATTGCCGTCGGAATGGAAAGTGCCCATTGCCACCATTGCGCACTCAACTGTTGAAATGACGGGCCATCATCAGCCCTGCCGATAGCGGGCACAAGCAACGCCGATGCAACTACAAGCGCCTGAAATACATTTCTAATCTTGTTCTTCACGGTGTACTCCTGTGGGTGAACGACTCGACAAACGAAAAGAAATGATTCAGAGAAGGTCGATTTACGGCCTAAGCTCGGCGTTGATTGGGGCGAAGACTAGGCTGATACCTGGCGTCTGTCAACGCGCTAAACTCTGCTGCGAAGAGGGACACGGTCCTCAGAAAAGAAAGTGGCACTAAGGCATATTTAATCCGTAACTTGAGAGTGACGGAACGCACTGGCATGGTGCCAAAAAAGGAATGTCATTTCGTAACTATTGAGTGACACTGCGGAACCGTCCCTGCAGTGTTCGCTGTAATGTCAAGTGACTCACAGGTAATTGCACGGTGCTCAAAGCTCTAATTTCGGTGGTATTTGTGGCACTTTCCCTGACGGTACTGCCGGCAGGAGGTGCCACAATTCGCACGCAACGGGACGCGGTCGGTGTGAGCACCAGCAACGCGTCGGTCGTGGCAGCCGAGCGCCCGAACGACTCCCCGGCGATGACGCGTACCGAGGGTGAAGMAAACTTTGGGGGGGCGGCATACTCCCCATTCGTTGAGTCCCCCGCGAAGCCAGCGCGCCGAGACATTCATACGAGTGCGGACCAGAACGCGAAGGGGGCTGACTTGACGCTGAGTACGCTTACCGTACTGGCTGCTGTCGGGGCGCTCATCTACCTAGTGCGTCGGGCTTGGTCTGCCTAGTAGTCCGCCCGCGCACTGAGGAAGGCAAACCCGCCGCGTCGCGCAACGGTTGGAAGGGCGGGCATAGAGAGGTGCTACGCCAAATTGCCCGCGCGCTGAAGGACCAAAGAGACGTACTCGCCGAAACATGGTCGTAATAGCCTTTCGGCAGGCCTCATTGGTCTAGTCCAGGTCTAGTCCAACGAGCTGTTCCGGTACTCACCCAACGCTGTACGGCGGAACTCACCCAGCGGGATGAGCTTGTCATTCAATTTCGGAAAGTGAGTGTGGATGTTGGGCCCTTCCCGAACCCAACATCCATTAGACGCTGCGCCATCGAACGAAGTGAGGTAGGAAACACGATAGGGTGCGATGCAGACGCCTTCGGCATCGGTCAACTGCAGAGAGTGAAACGGATTTCCATCCGTCACGAACAGGACTTGAGGCTCCATGTCGCAGCCGAGAACCAGTGTGCAACCGGCGACAACTGCCGCGACCGAAGAAGTCTTCATGTCGCCCCCCAGTCCGGCAAAGATTGATTGGGCGCTTTGGTATGACAGTCGTCAACCCTAAAGATGATGGGGCCACGTTGCCGACGATAGGCG
>NZ_JBFUIU010000031.1:0-27819 GCF_056401695.1 Variovorax sp. P4_D9 | reverse complement strand
ATGCCAAGGACATCTTCGCCAATTCGTTCAAGGTCGTGACCGAGCGCGGCACGGTCTACCTGATGGGCATCGCGACCCGTCGCGAGACCGATCGCGCGACCGACATCGCGCGCGGCGTCGCGGGCGTCACGAAGGTGGTGCGGGTGGTCGAGATCGTCAGCGAAGCGGAACTGCAGAACCAGCTGCAACAGCAGCAACAGCAGGGTCAGCCCGGAGGCACCGGCTCGTCGTCGGGCAGCGCGCCGGCCTCGCGCTCGAACGTGCCGCTGCCGCCGATGGAGCCGCTGCCCTCGTCGTCGACGCCGCCGGCCGGTGGCGGCGTCACGACCTCGCCGATACGCTGAAGCCCTACTTGAGCCGGGTGATCAGGCTCGAAGTGTCCCAGCGCCGGCCGCCGGCCTGCTGCACGTCGGCATAKAACTGGTCGACCAGCGCGGTCACCGGCAGCCGGGCGCCGTTGCGCCTGGCCTCGTCGAGTACCAGGCCGAGATCCTTGCGCATCCAGTCGACCGCGAAGCCGTAGTCGAACTTGCCTTCGATCATGKTCTTGCCGCGGTTGTCCATCTGCCAGCTCTGGGCGGCGCCCTTGCCGATCACGGCCAGCACCTCGTTCATGTCGAGCCCCGCGCGCTGGCCGAAGGCGATGGCCTCCGACAGGCCCTGCACCAGCCCGGCGATCGCGATCTGGTTGACCATCTTGGCGAGTTGGCCGGCGCCGCTCTGGCCGAGTAGCGTGACGGCGCGCGCGAAGGCCGCGATCACCGGCTTGACTTTGTCGAAGGTGGCCGAGTCGCCGCCGCACATCACGGTCAGCGCGCCGTTCTGGGCGCCGGCCTGGCCGCCGGAAACCGGCGCGTCGATGAACTGCAGGCCGCGTTCGATCGCCGCCTTCGACAGCTCGCGCGCGACATCGGCCGAGGCGGTCGTGTGGTCGACGAAGACCGCGCCGGGGGCCATGCCCGCGAAGGCGCCGTTCTCGCCCAGTACCACCGAGCGCAGGTCGTCGTCGTTGCCGACGCAGCAGAACACGATGTCGGCATTGGAGGCCGCGCCATGTGGCGTGGCCGAGTGGCTCACCGACGCCGAGGCCTGCGGGGCGAATTCCTGCTCCCAGTCGTGGGCCTTGCCGGCGCTGCGGTTGTAGACCGTGACGTGGTGGCCCGCCAGCGCGAGGTGGCCGGCCATGGGATAGCCCATCACGCCGAGGCCGAGGAAGGCGACCTTCTGGGAAGGGATGGGGTCGTAGGTTTTGGGGTTGAGGCTCGTCATGGCCCCAAGCTTAGCGCGAGCTTCAAACGATCGCGAAGTGCTCCGTCCCGGCCGAGAGGTCAGTGCTGCGCGCGCGCTGGCTGTTGAGCTTGATCTGCAGGCGCAGGTCGTTGGCCGAGTCGGCGTTGCGGATCGCGTCGTCGAAGCTGATCGCGTTGCCCTCGAAGAGGTCGAACAGCGCCTGGTCGAAGGTCTGCATGCCCAGGTTGCGGCTCTTCCGCATGATCTCCTTGATCTCGCCGACCTCGCCCTTGAAGATCATGTCGGAGACCAGCGGCGTGTTCAGCAGGATCTCGACCGCGGCGATGCGGCCGTGGCCGTCCTCGGTCGGGATCAGCCGCTGCGAGATCAGGGAGCGAAGGTTGAGCGACAGGTCCATCAGCAGCTGGGCGCGGCGCTCCTCGGGGAAGAAGTTGATGATCCGGTCGAGCGCCTGGTTGGCGCTGTTGGCGTGCAAGGTGGCCATGCACAGGTGGCCGGTCTCGGCGAAGGCCACCGCGTGCTCCATCGTCTCGCGGTCGCGGATCTCGCCCATCAGGATGACGTCGGGAGCCTGGCGCAGCGTGTTCTTGAGCGCCGCCTCCCAGCTGTCGGTGTCGATGCCGACCTCGCGCTGGGTCACGACGCAGTTCTTGTGCGGGTGCACGAACTCGACCGGGTCCTCGACCGTCACGATGTGGCCGTAGGAATTCTCGTTGCGCCAGTCGATCATGGCCGCCAGCGTGGTCGACTTGCCAGAGCCGGTGGCGCCGACCATGATGGTCAGGCCGCGCTTGGTCATCGCGATGTCCTTGAGCACCTGTGGCATGCCCAGCGCGTCGATGCTCGGCAGCTTGGCCGGGATGGTCCGCAGCACCATGCCGACCTTGCCCTGCTGCACGAAGGCATTGACGCGGAAGCGGCCGATGCCGGTCGGCGAGATCGCGAAGTTGCACTCCTTGGTACGTTCGAACTCGGCCGTCTGGCGGTCGTTCATGATCGAACGCGTGAGCGCCAGCGTGTGCTGGGCGCCGAGCGACTGGGCTGACACCTTGGTGATCTTGCCGTCGACCTTGATCGCGGGCGGGAATTCGGCCGTGATGAACAGGTCGCTGCCGTTGCGGCTCACCATGAGCTTCAGCAGGTCGTTGATGAACTGGCTGGCTTGATCGCGTTCCATGACGGTACTCCGTTGCGGCTGCTGCAGGGCTGCGAGCTCAGCCCGGGAAATTCTCGGGGATCTTGGCCTTTCCGCGCGCTTCCGCGGAGGAAATGACATTGCGGCGCACCAGGTCGGTCAGGTTCTGGTCGAGCGTCTGCATGCCCTGGCCGCTGCCGGTCTGGATCGACGAATACATCTGCGCCACCTTGCCCTCGCGGATCAGGTTGCGGATGGCGGGCGTTCCCAGCATGATCTCGTGCGCCGCCACTCGGCCCTGGCCGTCCTTGGTCTTGCAAAGTGTCTGCGAAACCACCGCCTGCAGCGACTCCGACAGCATGGCGCGGATCATTTCCTTTTCTTCGCCGGGGAAGACGTCGATGATCCGGTCGATGGTCTTGGCGGCCGACGAGGTGTGCAGCGTGCCGAACACCAGGTGGCCGGTCTCGGCCGCGGTCATCGCGAGCCGGATGGTCTCGAGGTCGCGCATTTCGCCGACCAGGATCGCGTCCGGGTCCTCGCGAAGCGCCGAGCGCAGCGCGTTGGCGAAGGACAGCGTCATCGGCCCGACCTCGCGCTGGTTGATCAGGCACTTCTTGGAGTCGTGGACAAACTCGATCGGGTCTTCGACCGTGAGGATGTGGCCGTACTCGGTCTCGTTCAGGAAGTTGATCATCGCCGCCAGCGTGGTCGACTTGCCCGAGCCGGTCGGGCCGGTCACCAGCACCAGGCCGCGCGGCTTGAGCGCCAGATCGCCGAAAATCTTCGGTGCGTTGAGCTGCTCGAGCGTGAGGATCTTCGACGGAATGGTCCGGAACACCGCCGCCGCGCCGCGCGACTGGTTGAAGGCGTTGACCCGGAAGCGCGCCAAGCCGTCGATCTCGAACGAAAAGTCGACTTCCAGGAATTCTTCGTAGTGCTTGCGATGGGTGTCGCTCATGATGTCGTACACCATCGCGTGCACCGCCTTGTGGTCCAGCGCGTCGACATTGATGCGGCGTACGTCGCCGTGGACCCGGATCATGGGCGGCAGCCCGGCCGAGAGATGCAGGTCGGACGCCTTGTTCTTGACGCTGAAGGCGAGCAGTTGGGTAATGTCCACGCAATTCCTCGGTGACGTTTTGATACGACTTTGAAGATTATGACGATGATTGGCGACAAGCTCCAGCAAGTTCGGGTGCGGATCGTGACCGCCTGCACGGCTGCCGGACGCGATCCGGCGAGCGTGCGCTTGCTCGCGGTGTCGAAGACCTTCGATGCCGAGGCGGTGCGTGCGGCGCATGCGGCCGGCCAGACTGCCTTCGGCGAGAACTATGTCCAGGAGGGCGTGGCCAAGATCGAGGCGTTGGCCGACCTGCGTGCGCAACTCGAATGGCACTGCATCGGCCCCCTGCAGAGCAACAAGACGCGGGTGGTGGCCGAACATTTCGACTGGGTGCACAGCATCGACCGCCTGAAGATCGCCGAGCGTCTGGCCGAGCAGCGGCCGGCGCACTTGCCGCCGCTGCAGGTCTGCCTGCAGGTGAATGTCGACGGCGGCGCCAACAAGTCGGGCGTGTCGCCGGAAGAGGCCCTGGCGCTGGCGCAGACCGTGGCGGCTTTGCCACGTTTGCGGCTGCGCGGGCTGATGGCGATCCCCGAGCCGGCGCTGGATTTCGAGGCGCAGCGGGCGCTGTTCCTGCGCGCCGCGGCGCTGTTCGCGCAGATCCGGGCGGCCGGCATCGAGCTCGACACGCTCTCCTTGGGAATGTCGGGCGACCTCGAAGCCGCGGTCGCAGCCGGCAGCACCATGGTTCGCATCGGCACTGCGATCTTCGGCCAGCGCTAGGCGGCCCGGGGGCTTCTCTCTTCGAACCAGCCCCTCAGCTGCGCCGGCCCGCGGCTTGCTCGCGGCGAAACTCGGCGACGGGGCGTCCGCCCACGCCCCAGTTGTCGAGATCCACCTCGTCGATCACCACGAAGGTGGTGGCCGGGTCCTTGTCCAGCACACGCACCATCAGCTCCGTGGCGCCGGCGATCAGCTGCCGCTTCTGTTCCTGCGTCACGCCTTCGCGCGTGATTTCGATCTTGATGTAGGGCATGTCGTGTCACCGTTCGTTGCTAGGGGCGAATCTCACCAGTGGCCTGCGGCCTGCCCGCCGTCGACGTGAAGGATCTCGCCCGTCACGAATGAAGCCTTCTCGAGGAACAGTACGGCGTCGACGATCTCTCCGATTTCACCCATCCGGCCCAGCGGATGCAGGCCGTTGAGCGTGGCGTGGGTCTCCGCCGGATGCATCGGCGTCTTGATGATGCCGGGCGAGACCGCATTCACGCGAATGCCACGCGACGCGTACTCGATGGCCAGCGACTTGGTGGCGGCGTTCAGCCCGCCTTTGGTCAGCGAGGCCAGAACCGACGGGACGCCTTTGATCGGCTGCTCGGCGAGGCTCGTCGTGATCTGGACGATGTGGCCCGAGCCCTGCGCTTCCATCCGCTTCAGGGCCAGTTGGCTGATGTGGAAGAAACTGGCCAGGTTGGTGCCGATGTTCGCCGCCCAGTCCTCGCTGGTGAACTGGGTGAACGGCTTGGCCGTGAAGATGCCGGCGTTGTTGACCAGCGTGTCGATGCGGCCGAAGCGATCCACACCCTCGCTGAAGATCCGGTCGGCCGTCGCGCGGTCCGCGGCGTCGCCCGCGATCGCCAAGATGTCCGGATCGGCGCTGGCGCCGATCGAACGCGAGTTGGCGACGACCCGGAAACCGGCTTGGCGATAGGCCTTGACGAGCGCTGCACCGATGCCGCTGGAGGCGCCTGTGATGACGGCGACCTTGGAAACATTGGAGGTCATGAGAACAGTCCTTTGAAGTGGAGGGTTGACAGACCTCGGCGGGCTCGCTGGATCTGTTGTCTCGACTTTATTGATGTTCTTTTATGGCTTAAAGTAGGTTTGGTGAACATCTACGAGTACATGATGTAATGAATAAAGCGAGCCACACCTCATGAACCGACAGTTCGACGACGTGATGCTGGGCAGCATCGAACTGTTCTGTCTCGCCGCCGAGCAAGGCAGCTTCACGGCCGCGGCGGCGACCGCATCGGTGACGCCTGCGGCCGTCAGCCGTTCGGTCTCGCGGCTGGAACAGCGGCTCGGCGTGCGGCTCTTCACGCGGACGACGCGCCAGATGCGTCTGACCGAGGCGGGGCGCGGGTATTTCGAGCAGTGCCGGCAGGCCCTGAACCAACTGGTCGAAGCCGAGCGGGAGGTCAGCGGCCACCAGCTCGCGCCGTCCGGCCTGCTGCGCATCAGCGCGCCGACCACCTACGGCCACTACCGCCTGCTGCCGCTCGTGCCGGCATTCCGCGAGCGCTATCCGGAGGTGAAGGTCGAGGTCAACGTCAGCAACCGCAACATCGACTTCGCGGAAGAGGGCTACGACCTGGCGGTACGGGCGCGGGCGACGGGCGACTCGACGCTGGTGGCACGGCATCTGGAGGACACGCCGCTGGTTGTCGTCGCTTCGCCCGAGTACCTGAAGCGCCACGGAACGCCCTCGACTCTCGATGACCTGCGGGCCCATGAGTGCATCCAGTTCGAACTGCCCAGCAGCGGGCGCACCGTCCCGTGGCTGTTCCGGCAGCACGGGCAGGACCTCGATCTGCAGACCACCGGCGGTTATGCATGCTCGGACGACGTGGTCGCCGGCGCCACGCTGGCGCGCTACGGCGCGGGTGTGTTCCAGGTCTATCGCTTCGTGGTCGAGGAGGACTTGCGCACGGGCCGGCTGGTCGAGCTTTTGAAGGACTTCAGCGGCCGTTCGCGGCCGCACAGCCTGTTGTATCCGCACCGGCGCTTCGTGCCGTTGCGGGTGCGCGTGTTCGTCGACTATCTGCTCGGCCAGCGTTCCGCAGAGCCTTAGCGTTAGCCCGGCAGCGGAATCCGCGCGCTGCTCTTCACCTCTTCCATCACCGCATAGGTCCGCGTCTCGCGCACGCCAGGCAGTTGCCACAGCACCGTGCCGGCGAAGTCGCGGTAGGCCGCCATGTCGGCCATGCGGGTCTTGAGCAGGTAGTCGAAGCCGCCCGCGACCATGTGGCATTCCATGATCTCGTCGCGCACCTGCACCGCGGCCTTGAACTCGTCGAAGACGTTGGGCGTGGTGCGGTCGAGCAGCACCTCGACGAACACCGTGAAGCCGCGGCCCAGCTTGTGCGGATCGAGCCGGGCCTCGTAGCCGAGGATGAAGCCGTCGCGCGCGAGGCGCTGCACCCGGGCCAGCACGGCCGTCGGCGAGAGCGCGACGGCCTCGGCCAGCTTGAGATTCGAAATCCGGCCGTCCTCCTGAAGAACCTTCAGGATTTTCATGTCGATGCGGTCGATATCGGCGGGTGATTCGTTGGTCACTGGTGGATTATCCGGTTGAAACGCAATTTTTGGTGAATAACTCGGCACAGGAAGGCGGACCATCGCTTCCATCGACCACCGGAGTTTTTCGCCATGCGCCTGCCCAGCCCCTACCGGCCCGAAGCCGACATCGTCTCGCACCGCCTCGCCTCGCTGATGGGCGCCCTCGACTGGACGTCCATCGTGCCCCTTGCGACGCCCTGGGTGCGCGCCGTGCGCCACAGCCCGCCGCCGTTCTGGGCCATGGAAAGCCTGTTGCGCGAATACCCGATCTCGAGCGCCGAGGGCCTTGCGCTGATGCGGCTGGCCGAGGCGCTGCTGCGCGTGCCGGACGCCGAGACCGCCATCGCGCTGACCGCCGACCAGCTGGGGCGCGCCAACTTCGAGAGCAGCGCCGACTCGACCCTGGCGCGCCTGTCTTCGTCGGCGATCGCGTTGTCGAAGAAGTTCCTGCCCGGCGCGAAGGCCGAACCGGGCCTGATGGCCAGGCTGGGCGCCCGCACCGTGGTCGCCGCGACCCTGCGCGCAGTTCAGCTGTTGGGGCGCCAGTTCGTGCTCGGCCAGACCATCGAGGAGGGCATGGCCGAGGCCCGCTCGGCCCACAAGAAGCACGCCGCGCTGCGCTTCAGCTACGACATGCTCGGCGAGGGCGCGCGCACCGACGCCGATGCGTTGCGCTACCTCGACAGCTACGTCAACGCGATCCAGTCGATCGCCACCGGCGCCGACCGCGCCGGCACGCCGGAGCACAACGACGGCATCTCGATCAAGCTCAGCGCGCTGCATCCGCGCTACGAGGACGCCCAGCGCGAGCGCGTGATGCGCGAACTGGTGCCGCGCGTCTGGCAGCTGTGCGTGCTGGCGGCCGATGCCAACCTGAACCTCACGATCGACGCCGAGGAGGTCGACCGGCTCGAACTCTCGCTCGACGTCTTCGAGGCGCTGGCCGAGAATGTGGCGGCCGAGAAGCCCCAGTGGCGCGGCTTCGGCCTGGCGATGCAGGCCTACCAGACGCGCGCGCTGGAACTCATCGAGCACGTGGCCGGGATCGCCCGCAAGCACGGGCTGCGGCTGATGTGCCGGCTGGTCAAGGGCGCCTACTGGGACGCCGAGATCAAGCGCGCCCAGGAGCTGGGGCTGCCGCACTACCCGGTGTTCACGCACAAGCACCACACCGACCTGAGCTACCTGGCCTGCGCGCGGGCGCTGCTGGCGGCGCCGGATGCGATCTATCCGCAGTTCGCGACGCACAACGCGGGCACCATCGCGGCGATCCTGCGGATGGCGGGCGATACACCGTTCGAGCTGCAGCGACTGCACGGAATGGGCGAAGGAATCTACCGAGAGGTCATGAAGAGCAGCGCCGTGCCGGTGCGCGTCTACGCGCCGGTCGGCCGCCACAAGGACCTGCTGGCCTACCTGGTGCGCCGGCTGCTCGAGAACGGCGCCAATTCCTCCTTCGTGAACCAGCTCGGCGACGAGTCGGTCGGCATGGACGAGCTGCTGGTCTCGCCGCTGTGGCTCGATCRCCATCCCTCGCTGCCGCTGCCGCCCGAGCTCTACGGCCTGGCGCCCGCGCGGCGCAACAGCAGCGGCGTCGACCTCGCGGTGGAATCGATGCGAGCCCCGCTGTGGGCCGCCTACGCCGATACCGTGGTGCCGAAGGTGCCTGAATTCGACGCGCAGCGGGCCGAGGAGGCCGTCGCGAGCGCGGCCGCCGCCTACCGCGCCTGGACCCGCTCGCCGGTGGCGCAGCGCGCCGCCGCGCTGCGCCATGCGGCCGATGCGCTGCAGGCCGGGCTGCCGCGCTTCTGCGCCCTGCTGGTGAAGGAGGCCTTCAAGACCTGGGGCGACGCGGTGGCCGAGGTCCGCGAGGCGGTCGACTTCCTGCGCTACTACGCCGACGAGGCCGAGCGGCTGATGCAGCCGGTCGCGCTGCCCGGACCGACCGGCGAGAGCAACGAGCTGCGCTTGACCGGCCGCGGCCCCTGGGTCTGCATCAGCCCCTGGAATTTCCCGCTGGCGATCTTCCTGGGTCAGGTGGCGGCCGCGCTGGCGACCGGCAACACCGTGCTGGCCAAGCCGGCCGAGCAGACGCCGGCCGTGGCGCTGGAGGCGGTGCGGCTGCTGCATGCCGCCGGCGTGCCGGCCGGGGCGCTGCAGCTGCTGCACGGCCCGGGCGAAACCGTTGGCGCCGCGCTGGTCGCGGCGCCCGGCGTGGCGGGCGTCGTCTTCACCGGATCGACCCAGGTGGCGAAGATCATCCACCGCGCGCTGGCCGCCAAGGACGGCCCGATCGTGCCGCTGATCGCCGAGACCGGCGGCATCAACGCGATGCTGGTCGACTCCAGCGCGCTGCCCGAGCAGGTGGTCGACGCCGTGGTGCAGAGCGCCTTCCGCTCGGCCGGCCAGCGCTGCTCGGCGCTGCGCCTGCTGCTGGTGCACGAGGAGATCGCCGAGCCAGTGATCGAGATGATCCGCGGCGCGGCAAGGGAACTGAGCGCCGGCGATCCGGCCCTGCTGGCCACCGATGTCGGCCCGGTGATCGACCGCGAGGCCTTCGAGAACATCCAGCGCCACCTGCAGCGGCTGGATTCGGAGGCCACGGTGCTGCTGGCGCCCGCGGCGGCGGCATCGGCGGCTGAAAACCTGATCCCGCCCCACGCCTACGAAGTACCGGCAATCGACCGTGTGACGGCCGAGATCTTCGGCCCGGTGCTGCAGGTGGTGCGCTGGTCGGGCGAGCCGCAGGGGGTGATCGACGCCATCAACCGGCTCGGCTTCGGGCTCACGCTGGGCATCCAGACCCGTATCGACAGCCGGGCGCTGACGCTGGCGGCGCGGGCCCACGTGGGCAATGTCTACGTCAACCGGAACATCATCGGTGCCGTCGTCGGCGTCCAGCCCTTCGGCGGCGAGGGGCTCAGCGGGACCGGCCCGAAGGCCGGCGGCCCGCACTACCTGCTGCGTTTCTGCGCCGAGCAGACGCTCACCATCAACACCACCGCCGCGGGCGGCAACGCGGCCCTGCTTGCCGCCATCGCATAACCGCCAAAGCAACGTGCATAGGCATGGCGCGGCGGGCGCCGCGCGACTATTGTGGCGCCTGCCCGTTCAACACCAAGGATCGCAATGAGCTCCGAACTCTCCTACGTCCAGCCGACCGCCAACAGCCMCTGGGGCACCTACCTGTCGCAAGTCGATCGCGTCGTCCCCTACCTCGGCGGCCTGGCCCGCTGGGTCGAGACCCTCAAGCGCCCGAAGCGCGCGCTGATCGTCGACGTGCCGATCGAGATGGACGACGGCTCGATCGCCCATTTCGAGGGCTACCGGGTGCAGCACAGCCTGTCGCGCGGGCCGGGCAAGGGCGGCGTGCGCTTCCACCCCGACGTCACGCTCGAGGAAGTGATGGCCCTGTCGGCTTGGATGACGGTCAAGACTGCCGCGGTCAACCTGCCGTACGGCGGCGCCAAGGGCGGCATCCGGGTCGACCCGAAGAAGCTGTCGCTGAAGGAACTGGAAAAGGTCACGCGCCGCTACACCAGCGAGATCGGCATCATCATCGGCCCGCACACCGACATCCCGGCGCCCGACGTCAACACCAACGCCCAGATCATGGCCTGGATGATGGACACCTATTCGATGAACGTCGGCGGCACTGCCACCGGCGTCGTCACCGGCAAGCCGCTGCACCTGGGCGGCTCGCTGGGACGGGTCAAGGCCACCGGCCGCGGGGTCTTTGTGACCGGCCGCGAGGCGGCGCGGCGGCTCGGGCTCGACCTGCGCGGCGCCCGCATCGCGGTGCAGGGCTTCGGCAACGTCGGCTCGGTCGCGGCCGAGCTGTTCGCCGAGGCCGGCGCCAAGATCGTCGCGGTGCAGGACCACACCGGCACCATCGTCAACGACAAGGGGCTCGACCTCGCGAAGCTGGTGCCGATCTCGCGCACCGACGGCGTGGTCGGCTTCAAGGGCGGCGAGGTGGTCGACAACGAGGCCTTCTGGGACGTCGCCTGCGACATCCTGATCCCCGCCGCGCTCGAAGGCCAGATTACGGCCGAGCGGGCCGAGAAGACCAAGGCCAAGCTGGTGCTCGAGGGCGCCAACGGCCCGACCGTGCCGAGCGCCGACGACATCCTGGCCGAGCGCGGCGTGCTGGTGGTGCCCGACGTGATCTGCAACGCCGGCGGCGTCACGGTCAGTTACTTCGAGTGGGTACAGGACTTCTCCTCCTTCTTCTGGGACGAGGACGAGATCAACGTGCGGCTCGACCGCATCATGATGAACGCGCTTAACCACATCTGGGACACCGCCGACAAGCACAAGATCACGCTGCGCACTGCCACCTACGCGGTGGCCTGCGAGCGGATCCTGATGGCTCGCGAGGAGCGCGGTCTGTACCCGTGATGGCTTTGCCCGCCGCCGAACTGGCGCGCATCGAGGCCTTGCTGGCCGGCGGTGGGCGCTGCCTGCTCGGGCTCGTCGGTGCGCCGGGATCGGGCAAGTCGACCCTGGCCCAGGCACTGCTCGAGGCCGTGCCGGGGCGCGCCCAGGTGGTGCCGATGGACGGCTTCCACCTGGCAAATTCGGAACTGCAGCGGCTCGGGCGCAGCGCTCGCAAGGGCGCTCCCGACACCTTCGACAGCGCCGGCTACGTGGCCCTGCTGCAGCGCCTGCGGGCCCAGCCGGCCGGCGAGACCGTCTATGCGCCCGAGTTCCGGCGCGAGATCGAGGAGCCGGTCGCCGGGGCGATCGCGGTGCGGCCGGACACCCGACTGGTCATCACCGAGGGCAATTACCTGCTGCTGGAGGAGGGCCCCTGGGCCCGGGTGGCGCCGCTGCTCGACGAAATCTGGTACGTGGATGTCGACGATTCACTGCGCCGGGAGCGCCTGTTGCGGCGGCACCAGCAGTTCGGCCGCAGCCGCGAGGCGGCGCTGGCCTGGGTGGCGCAGACCGACGAGCCCAACGCGCAGCGCATCGCCGCCACGCGGGCGCGGGCGCAGCATATCGTTCGCTTCGACGATTGATCAGGGAACGCCGGAGCGCCCCGCATGTCAAAGGCTGGCCCGCGCTCCCGCGGCTTGCTAGCATTCCGCACTCCGCCCATCCCATGCCTGCCATGCGTTTCACGTCCTGCCGCGCCGCCTCCGCCGCGCTGCTGCTGCTCTCGTCTCTGGTCGCCGGCTGCGGCCTCAACATGCCGCAACGGGTGTCCTACGAGCCGGAAGAGTTCGATTCCACGACCACCCACACGCGCAGCTACGCCGCCAACGAGGCCCAGACCTGCGAGGCGGCCCGGCGCGCGCTGCTGAGCCAGGGCTACATGGTGACCCTGGCCAATGCCGACCTGGTGACCGGCCGCAAGAGCTTCCAGCCCGCCGCCGAGGTGCACGTGGAGGTGGAGTTCCGGGTCGTCTGCGCGCGCGAGAGCAATGGCCGGAGCGGGGGGCGYGGCACCATCGCCTTCGCCAGCGCGCTGCAGGACCGCTACGGCATCAAGAAGGTCAACAACTCCGCCACCGTCGGCGTCGGCGCGATCGGCTCGCTGTCGCTGCCTTTCAGCTCGAGCGACGACGCGCTGGTCAAGGTGGCGAGCGAAACGCTGACCGACGAGCGCTTCTACGACCGCTTCTTCTCGCTGATCGACCGTTTCCTCCCGGCCGCGGCGGAGGGCAAGCCGGTCGAGGCCTCGCCGGTGGTGACGCCGCAGCCGCTGATCGAGGCGCCGCTCACGCCGGTGCCGCCGTCGCCGTCGCGCGGCTGACGATCCTCAGGCAGGGACCCCGGGGGTGCTTCGGGCCAGGGCGGCTTCCAGCTGCGCCACGCTGAAGGGCTTCTGCAGCCAGACCGCATCCGGGATTGGCGTCGCCGGCGCCGGCCGGCCGGTCGCGAAGATGATGTCGAGCTGGTCTAGGTTGTGGCGGCTCCGGAGGCTCTCGGCGAGGTCGAGGCCCGACAGGGCCGGCAGTCCGACGTCGGTCAGCAGCACGTCAAAGGCCTTCTCGTAGAAGCGGTCCTTGGCGATCTCGGCGCTCCTGACGCCGGTCGCCCAGTGTCCGAGCAGCCGCAGCATCTCGATGGTCGCCGCCAGGGCATCGGGGTCGTCCTCCACCACCAGCACGCGCAACCCCCTGGGGTGCTCCTCTGTGGTCATTCCGTAGATTGGCATGGTCGTGTCCTTCGGCCAAACACTCTAGGCGCCGAGCGCGGCGCCGGGCTGCCGTCAAACACGCTTTCCTTCGTAGGAAAGCGGCTCGACATGCGCGCTGCGGCAGCCAGGCTGCTGTCAACGCACCAGGGTCGACTTGCCGAACAGGCTTTCGATCAGCTCGACCGCGATCTCGGCGGTCCGGTTGCGCACATCCAGCGCCGGGTTCAGCTCCACCACGTCGAGCGAGCCGAGGCGCCCGGTGTCGGCGACCATTTCCATGCAGAGTTGCATCTCGCGCCAGGTCGGGCCGCCGCGCACGCCGGTGCCGACGCCCGGCGCGTAGTCGGGGTCGAGGCAGTCGAGGTCGAAGCTCACGTGCAGGTGGGTGTCGTCGTCGACGTCCTGCAGCGCCTCGGTCATGGTGGTGCGCATGCCGTGCTCGTCGATGTGGCGCATGTCGAAGACACCGAGGCCGAGCGACTGGATGGCCGATTTCTCCTCGGCATCGACGCTGCGGATGCCCAGGAAGCGGATCGCGTCGTGCGCCAGCGCCGCCGGCTCGCCGCTCCAGCCGGTGAGTGCCGCCGGCCCGTGGCCGAGCAGACAGGACACCGGCATGCCGTGCAGGTTACCGCTCGGGCTGGAAGTCTCGGTGTTGACGTCGGTATGGGCGTCGAGCCACAGCACGCGAAGCTTCTGCCGCCGCTGGCGCACGTGCCGGGCGATCGCGCTGATCGAGCCGACCGCGATGCAGTGATCGCCGCCCAGCAGCACGGGGAGCTGCCTGGCTTCCAGCGCCTGGTCAACCGCTTCATAGACCAGGCGGTTCCATTCGATCACTTCGGGGAGGTGGTGCAGCCCTTCGGCCGGCACCTCCCACGGCGTGCCCGGACCGGCCAGGTTGCCGCCGTCGATCACCTCGAAGCCGAGACTGGCCAGCGTGTTGGCAAGGCCCGCCACCCGCAGCGCATCGGGCCCCATGCCGGCGCCGCGGGTGCTGGCGCCGATGTCGGTCGGTGCGCCGATCAGTCGAAGGATGCGGGTCATGCGCTGGTCTCCAGGGAGATTGGGGTGGAGCCGCTACGGTACCGCACCGGCATGACAGCCGGCAACCCTGAAGGTCAGGGGCGGGGCATCTTACAGTCGGTGCCCTGCGCCAGTTCGTTGCCGCTGTAGATCGCATCGGTGCGGAAACCGTACTGGGTGCCTTCCCAGCCGACCTTGACCGCCTTGCCGTCGACCGGCGCGATCGTGTTGACCACCTGCGGCAGCAGCAGCTGGTGGTCCTCGGCGCGCATGCGCACCGGGCCGACCACCGAGTCGAAGCTCAGGTCTTCCATGGCGAGCGCCACCTTGGTCGTGTCGGTGCTGCCGGCCTTGTTGATCGCGGCGGCCAGCAGGCGCGGCGTCATCTCGATGCGCGGCGCCAGGAAGTCCTTGCCGGTCTTGGCCTTGTAGCTCCTGGCGAGCGCATCGACCTTGGGCGAATCGGCCTGGCCGGGATGCCATTCAGCGACCCAGGTCAGCTGGCCCAGCCTGGCCTGCGACACCGCCAGCACCGTGCCCGGTACCGAGCCGGCGCTGTGGTTGTAGTAGTGCAGGTCGTAGCCGGCATCGCCTGCGGCCTTGAGCAGCAGCGTCATGTCCTGGCCCCAGTTGCCGGTGATCACCGAATCGGCGCCCGACTGCTTGATGTTGGCCAGGTAGGGCGCGAAGTCCTTGACCTTGCCGATCGGGTGCAGCGTCTCGCCGACGAACTGGATGTCGGGACGGGCCAGGCCGACCAGCTGGCGGCCGTAGCTGGCCCACTGCTTTCCGTGCGCGTAGTCCTGGTTCAGTAGGTAGACCTTCTTGACCTCGGGCGTCTTCTTGATGGTGTTGGCGATCGCCTTCATCTTCATCGCGGTGTTGGCGTCGGTCTGGAAGTGCCAGAAGCTGCAGGACTTGCCGGTCAGCTCGGGGTCGATCGAGGAGTGGTTCAGCACCAGCAGCTCCTTGCCCGGATTGCGCTGGTTCCAGCGGTTGACCGCCTGCACCAGTGTGCTCACCACCGAGGAGCCCGAGCCGCCCGTGACGATGGCGCGCGCGCCCTGGTCGATGGCGGCCTGCAGCGCGGTCTGGCTCTCCTGCGCCGACAGCTTGCTGTCGAACTGCAGCAATTGCAGCCTGGTGCCGCCGAGCACGCCGCCCTTGGCGTTGATGTCCTCGATCGCGTACTGGGTGTGCGTGAGCATCAGCTCGCCGACGTTGGCGAAGGGGCCGGACAGCGGATCGATGTAGGCGATCTTGTAGCTCTGCTGGGCCTGGGCGGTGCCGACGGCGAGCAGGGCCGCGGCCGCGAGGGGCGCAAGCGGGCAGGGGAACTTCATGGGTGACTCCGGTTCTTGGGGAAAGAAGAGTGGCGCGGCTCAGGCCGTGCGCTCGCGCAGCCCGAGCACCCGCCAGGCCAGCTTGCTGAGCTCGGCCACCACCTCGTCGGGCGAGAGCCGGCCATCGGGCCGGTACCAGCTGTAGAGGAAGCCGGGCAGGCTCAGCGCCGCGAAGGCGGTGATCTTGGTCTCGCCGAAGTCGAGGTCGCCGTCGCTGCGGGCCTGCTCGAGTAGCGGGAAGAGCTGGTCGTAGAAGTGGTGGGCCAGCTTCTTCTGCGCCGCGATGTACTCGGGCCGGTAGACCTGCGGCTCCTTGTAGGCGAAGAAGGCGCAGGGGTGGTGCGCGACCGTCGCGCGAATCAGCCGTTCGATGCCGTCCTTGACCTTGTCGACCGCGCGGCGATCGTCGCCGGCGGCGAAGTCCATGGAGGTGAAACAGTCGACCGCGGGCCGCCACGAGAGCGTCTCGAAGATCTCCTGCTTGTCGCGGAAGTAGTAGTAGACGAAGGGCTTCGTGACGTCGAGCGCGCGCACGATCTGCGCCATCGTGGTGTTGGCGTAGCCCTGCGCGGCGAACAACTGTGCCGCCGCCTGCAGGATGCGCTCACGCTGCACGTCGGTGCCGGCGGTGGCGGCGCGCTGCCGGCCGGTGCCTTGCGGGAGGTCGATGCGGGGGGAGGGCGCATCCTCGCGCCCAGAGGGTTTGTGCTGTGTCGCCGAAGTTATACCCATGGGTAGGATCTTGGTGCACCATGCTGCGCTTGGCAAGCGCCCGAGTTCTATCGATAACCCTGAGAGACTGACGCCATGGAGACAAGCCGGCTTCCCGACCGCCCGCAGCAGCCGCTGCACGAGTACCTTCGCACCCATGCGCGCGAGCGTGGCGGCCAGCCGGCCTGCATCTGGTACGGCCACGCGATGAGCTACGCCGAACTCGATGCGGCCAGCGATGCCTTCGCGGCCCGGCTGCAGGCCATCGGCGTGAAGAAGGGCGAGCCCGTGGTGCTGTTCCTCAACAACTGCCCGCAATACCTGGTCGCGCATTTCGGCATCCAGAAGATCGGCGCCATCGTCTGTCCGAGCGGGCCGCTCAACAAGGAGCACGAGCTGGCTTACCAGGTCAACGACCTGCAGGCGCGCGTGATCGTCGCCGCCTCGTCGCTGCTGCCGGTGGTCGACAAGGTGCGCACGCAGAGCGCGCTCGCGCACGTGTTCGTGGTGCACTACGCCGACCTGCTGCCGGCGGCGCCCGCGCTCGACCTGCCGGCCGAGCTGGCCGCGGCGCAGCGCGAGCCGCGTGGCGTGCCTGCCGGCTGCGAGGACTTTCTCGCGGTCGCGAAGAGCGGCGAGCGCCCGGCGCCGGTGGCGCTCTCGCTCGACGACGTCGCGCTGATGACCTACACCTCGGGCACCACCGGCCTGCCCAAGGGCGCGATGCTGAGCTACGGCAATGCGCTCTTCAAGACCCGCGCGGCGGCCGACTGCAATGGCGTCACGGGCGGCGACGTGCTGCTGTCGATCGCACCGCTCTATCACATCGCGGGCATGCTGATGGGCGTCAACGTGCCGGTGCTGACCGGCGCCACCTCGGTGCTGATGCATCGCTTCGATCCGCGCGCGGCCTTGCAGGCGATCGACCGCCACAAGGTCAGCTGGTGGTACAGCATCGCACCGATGAACGTCGCCTGCATGCAGCTGCCGGACATCGCGAGCTTCGATCTCTCCAGCCTGCGCATGAACCCGGTCACCAGCTTCGGCATCGCCTTCACCGAGCCGCTGGCGCAGCAGTGGCGCGGCTTCGCGAAGAACTGCAGCTCCTTCGAGGCCRCCTACGGCCTCAGCGAGACCCACACCTGCGACACCTACACGCCGCACCATGCGCCGCGCTGGGGCACGCAGGGCATCGCGGTGCCGGGTGTCACGATCCGCATCGTCGACAGCGACACCGGCGAGGACAAGGCCACCGGCGAAGTCGGCGAGATCGTGCTGCGCAGCCCGGGCTCCTTCAAGGGCTACTGGAACAAGCCCGAGGCCACCGCCGCGACCTTGCGCGACGGCTGGGTCCACACCGGCGACATGGGCAGGATCGACGCCGACGGCTACCTCAGCTTCATCGGCCGCTTCAAGGAAATGATCAAGGTGTCGGGCTACAGCGTGTTCCCCGAAGAGGTCGAGACCATCCTGATCAAGCACCCCGCCGTGGCGCAGGCCGCGGTCATCGCCCAACCCGATGCCGAGAAGGGCGAGGTGGTCAAGGCCTTCATCGTGCGCAAGCCGGGCGTCGCGCTCGACGCCGACGCACTGATGGCCTGGGCCCGCGACAACATGGCGAGCTACAAGGCCCCGCGCGCGGTGCGCTTCATCGACGCCCTGCCGACCACCGGTGCCGGCAAGGTGCTGCGTCGCTTGCTGAAAGACTGATCCGATGCTGAAGAAGGTACTGATTGCCAACCGCGGCGAGATCGCGGTGCGGCTGGTGCGTGCGTTGCAGGACCTGGGCATCGCGAGCGTCGCGGTCCATGCGAAGGACGACGCCGCGGCGCTGCATGTGCAGCTCGCCGACACGGCGGTGGCGCTCGACGCGGCCGGCCCCTCGGCTTATCTCGACGGCGCGGCGCTGATCGCCATCGCCCGCGCCCAGGGCTGCGATGCGGTGCATCCGGGCTACGGATTCCTGAGCGAGCGCGCCGATTTCGCGCAGGCCTGCGCCGATGCCGGCCTGCGCTTCATCGGCCCGACGCCCGAGCAGCTCGCGCTGTTCGGCGACAAGGCGCGTGCCCGCGCGCTGGCCGAGCAATGCGAGGTGCCGGTGATGCCGGGCAGCGCCGGCGCCGTGACGCTGGCCGAGGCGCAGGCCTTCTTCGCCGCGCAGCAGGCCGACGGCGCGGGCGTGATGATCAAGGCGATCGGCGGCGGCGGCGGCCGCGGCATGCGCGCCGTGCTCAACGCCGCCGACCTGCCCGAGGCGCATGCGCGCTGCACCTCCGAGGCCAAGGCGGCCTTCGGCGTCGACGGCGTCTACGTCGAGCGCCTGATGCGCCATGCGCGCCACATCGAGGTGCAGGTGCTGGGCGATGGCCACGCCGTGGCGAGCCTGGGCGAGCGCGAGTGCACGTTGCAGCGGCGCTTCCAGAAGCTGGTCGAGATCGCGCCCAGCCCCTCGCTGCCCGAGGCACTGCGCCTGCAGGTCACGCAGGCGGCGCTGCGGATGGCCAAGGCGGTCGGCTACCAGAGCCTCGGCACCTTCGAGTTCCTGGTCGACGAGCGGTCGACCACGCTGCCCTTCGTCTTCATCGAGGCCAATCCGCGCCTGCAGGTCGAGCACACGGTGACCGAGGCGGTCACCGGCCTCGACCTGGTGCAACTGCAGATCGCCGTCGCCGACGGCCAGACGCTGGCCGACCTCGCGATCGATGCCGACCGCAGCGCGGCGCAGCGCGGCTTCGCGGTCCAGTGGCGCATCAACGCCGAGACCCTCGATGCCGAGGGCCAGGCGCGGCCGTCCGGCGGCACCCTGGCGCGCTTCGACCTGCCGGCCGGGCCCGGCGTTCGGGTCGATAGCCATGGCTATGCGGGCCTGGCGCCGTCGCCGCACTACGACACGCTGCTGGCCAAGCTGATCGTCCATTCGGCCTCACCGCGCTTCGCCGATGCGCTGCGCCGCTCGCTGCGCGCGCTCGAGGAGTGCCGCATCGAAGGCATCGCAACCAATCTGTCCTTGTTGCGTGCGATTGCAGAGCGACCCGAGTTCGCGACGCAGGCTGTGCACACGCGCTTCGTCGAAGCGCATCTGGCCGATCTGCTCGCCGCCGCGACGCGCATCGATGCGGCGAACGCAAGGGCGGCACGTGGGCTGTCCTTGCATGTCGAAGCGGTTTCGCGTCCGGACGAAGACGACGCCCGGGTGGTCAAGGCGCCGATGCCCGCGAAGCTGGTGCAGTTCGAGGTCGATGTCGGCGACCTCGTGCCGGCGGGTGCGCAGCTGGGCGTGCTCGAGGCCATGAAGATGGAGCATCTCCTGCATGCGCCTTTCGCCGGTCGCGTGGTGGCGTTGCTGGCCGTTGCCGGCGACTACCTGGTCGAAGGCCAGTCGCTGCTGCGGCTCGAAGCCGTCGATGCGCAGGCGGTCGAAGCCGAGGCGCAAGCCGCGCACGACCTCGACCAGATCCGTCCCGACCTGCAGAAGGTCATCGATCGCCACGCGCCGACGCTCGATGCGAACCGGGCCGCCGCGGTGGCCAAGCGCCAGCGCCAAGGCAGCCGCACCGCGCGCGCCAACATCGCCGACCTGTGCGAGCTGGCCGATGACCCGGGCAACTTCACCGAGTACGGCGCGCTCGCGATCGCCGCCCAGACCCGCCGCCGCACGCTCGAGGACCTGATCGCCAACACCCCGGCCGACGGCATGGTGACCGGCATCGGCAGCATCAATGCGAGGCAGTTCGGTCCCGAGAAGTCGCGTGCCGTGGTCATGTCCTACGACTACACGGTGCTGGCGGGCACGCAGGGCATGCGCAACCACCACAAGACCGATCGCATGCTCGGCATCGCGCACCAGCTGCGCCTGCCGGTGGTGCTGTTCGCCGAAGGCGGTGGCGGCCGGCCGGGCGACACCGACTTGGCCGTCGTCGCCGGCCTCAACAACCACACCTTCAGCCAGTTCGCGGCGCTGTCGGGGAAGGTGCCGGTGGTCGGCATCGTGCACGGCCGCTGCTTTGCGGGCAATGCGGCGCTGCTCGGCTGCGCGGACGTCATCATCGCGACCGAGGCCAGCAACATCGGCATGAGCGGCCCGGCGATGATCGAAGGCGGCGGCCTGGGCACGTTCGCACCCGAGCAGATCGGCCCGAGCGCCGTGCAGTCGCGCAACGGCGTGATCGACATCCTGGTCAAGGACGAGGTCGAGGCGGTGGCCGCGGCCAAGCAGTACCTCTCGTACTTCCAGGGCGCGACCGGCGACTGGCAGTGCGCCGATCCGCGCGCGCTGCGCCATGCGGTGCCCGAGAACCGGCTGCGCGTCTACGACGTGCGCGCCGCGATGCGCGGCGTCGCCGACACCGGCTCGCTGCTCGAACTGCGCGCCGGCTTCGGCGCCGGCATCGTGACCGCGCTGGCACGCATCGAAGGCAGGCCGGTCGGCCTGCTGGCCAACAACCCGCACCACCTCGGCGGCGCCATCGACGTCGAGGCGGCCGACAAGGCCGCGCGCTTCATGCAGCTGTGCAACGCGCACGGCCTGCCGCTGGTGGCGCTGTGCGACACGCCCGGCTTCATGGTCGGTCCGGAGATCGAGGCCCAGGCCCAGGTGCGCCACGTGTGCCGGATGTTCATGGTGGCCTCGCACCTGCGCGTGCCGTACTTCGCGGTGGTGCTGCGCAAGGGCTACGGCCTGGGCGCGCAGGCCATGACCGCCGGCGGCTTCGACGCGCCGGTGTTCACTGTGGCCTGGCCCACGGGCGAGTTTGGTGCCATGGGTCTC
Source organism: Variovorax sp. P4_D9 (assembly GCF_056401695.1). Classification (NCBI taxonomy): domain Bacteria; kingdom Pseudomonadati; phylum Pseudomonadota; class Betaproteobacteria; order Burkholderiales; family Comamonadaceae; genus Variovorax; species Variovorax sp. P4_D9. The sequence goes on along the minus strand of NZ_JBFUIU010000031.1, from coordinate 7,029 downwards.
GAGGGTGCGGTGCGGCTCGGCTTCCGCAAGGAGCTCGAAGCCGCGGCCGACGGCGCCGAGCGCGATGCGCTGTTCAGGAAGCTGGTGGCGCAGCAATACGCCAACGGCGAGGCGATCCACATGGCGCAGACGCTCGAGATCGATGCGGTGATCGATCCCGCCGACACGCGGGCTTGGCTGGTGCGCGGGCTGGCGTCGGCATCGGCGCCGCGCGAGCCGGCGCAGGCCTACGTCGATACCTGGTGATCGCCGCGGGAAGGCCGGGTCGCAAGCTTCGTACACTGCACTTTGCATGAAGCTGCTTTCCCGACGCCGCGCCGCCCTCCTGCTCGGCTCCCTGATCCTCGGCGTGCACGCGCCGGCCCCGGCACGGGCGACCAACGCCGGCATGGTGGTGGCCTTCGGCGATTCGATCACCGAGGGCGTCGGAGCGATCGAGCACAAGCGCAGCCCGGTCCGCTACCCGGATCGGCTGTCCGCGCGGCTGCGCGCCCAGCGCGGCCAGCGGTCGGTCACGGTCGTCAATGCCGGTGTTTCGGGCAACCGGCTGCTGGCCGACGGCGTGGGCCTCAAGGGCATCGCGCGTTTCGAGCGCGACGTGCTGTCGCGCCCCGGCGTGACGCACGTGCTGATTCTCATCGGCATCAACGACATCGGCATGAGCATGCCCGAAGGCGCGTCCGGCCCGATCGGTGGGCAGCCGACAGCCGAGGAGATCACGGCCGGCTTGCAACTGCTGATCCAGCGGGCGCAGGCGCGCGGCATCAAGGTGCTGCTGGGCACGCTGCCGCCCTTCAAAGGGGCGAGCTACTGGAGCGAGGAAAAGGAGTCGCGCCGCGACGCCGTGAACCGCTGGATTCGCAACCGCCGCAATGTGGCGGCAGTCGTGGACTTCGATGCGGTGATGCGCAATCCGGCCGATCCGCAGGCCTTGAATCCACTGCACGACAGCGGCGACCATCTCCATCCCGGGAATGCGGGCTACGCGGCGATGGCGGACACGATCGATCTTCGGGCACTACGCAAGTAGCCGTGGTACGGCGGCAAGGCAGTTCACAGCTCTACACAACACTTCGCCTGCGGCTTACGTGGAATTCACACGGCGCAGGGAGGATGAAGGCTCCTACAACTCGAAGGAGTCCTCATGAAGAAACTTGCAGTCAGCCTCGCCGTCGGTGCCGCATCGCTGCTGTCGCTCGGCGCCGCAGTGGTGCCCGCCACGGCGCAAGCCCAGCCGGTGGTCTTGGTCCGTACCGCCCCGCCGCCGCCGCGCCCCGAGCACGTGCCGCCGCCGCGCCGCGGCTACGTCTGGGCGCCGGGCCACTACGAGTGGAACGGCCATCGCTATGTCTGGAATAGGGGCACCTACATGCGTGAGCGCAACGGCTATGCCTATCGCGAACCGCGCTGGGACGAGCGCGATGGCCGCTGGGAATATCACCGCGGCGGCTGGGACCGTGACCACGACGGCGTGCCGAACGCCTACGACCGCCGACCGGACAATCCGAACCGCAGCTAGAACAGTTTGAAGATCAGCGGCATCAGCAGGGCGGCGAGCACGACCTGCATGCCGAGCGCCAGCCCCGCGTAGGCGCCGGCATTGGCGTCGACGTGCAGCGCGCGTGCGGCGCCGATGCCGTGGGCCGCAGTGCCGAGGCCGAAGCCGCGGGCCGCATAGCCCGTGGCATCGGTGCCGATGCGCAGCGCATCGAAGAGGTACTTGCCCGACAGCGCGCCGATCATGCCGGTGAGCACCGCGAACACGGCCGAGAGGGCCGGGATGCCGCCGATCTTTTCCGAGATGCCCATGGCCACCGGCGCGGTGACCGACTTGGGCGCGAGCGACAGCACGACATCGTGCGGCAGGCCGACGGCCCAGCCCAGCGCCACCGCCGACCCCCCGGCCGCCGCGCCGCCGAGCAGCGAGGCCAGCAGCAAGCGGCCATAACGCGCCCGCAGTTCGGCGCGCCGCTGCCACAGCGGCCAGGCCAGCGCCACGACGGCCGGCCCGAGCAGGAAGTGAATGAACTGCGCGCCGGCGAAGTAGGTCGGGTAATCGACGCGGGTGGCCAGCAGGCCGCTCGCCAGCACCACCACCGACCACAGCACCGGGTTGGCCCACGGCGCACCGCCGGCCCGGGCGTAGGCCGCGTTCGCGAGCAGGTAGACGACCAGCGTCGCGGTCAGCCCGAACAACGGCGTGGCCGACAGGTAGATCCAGAGTTCGACGAAGCGCGGCATGCGGCTACACCTTCTTGCGGCGGTCGGGCCAGTAGAGCACCAGCGCGGTCACCGCGAGGCCGATCCAGGTCGACAGCGCGATCACCAGCAGCATGCGGCCGCCGTATCGGCCGAGCAGCGCGAGGTGCGTCATGACGCCGACGCCGACCGGCACGAACAGCAGCGACAGGTGGGCCAGCAGGAAGCTCGCGCATTCGGCCACCGGTTCGCGCACGACCGCGAAGCGCAGGCCCCCGAGCATCAGGATCATCCCGAGCACCGGTCCCGGCAGCGGCAGCAACAGGCCGCGCGAGAGCAGTTCGCCGACCGACTGGAACACCAGCAGCCAGGCCATGCCGCGCAGACCGTTCATGAGGGCGGCGCTACTTGAAGACCACCGTGCGATGGCCGTTCAGCAGCACCCGGTGCTCGCTGTGCCACTTCACGGCCCGCGCCAGCACCTGGCTTTCAGTGTCGCGGCCCCGGGCTGTCAGCGCCTCGACGGTGTCGGTGTGGTCGGCGCGCTCGACGTCCTGCTCGATGATCGGGCCTTCGTCGAGGTCGGCCGTCACGTAGTGGGCAGTGGCGCCGATCAGCTTCACGCCGCGGTCGTGCGCCTGGTAGTAGGGCTTGGCGCCCTTGAAGCTCGGCAGGAACGAGTGGTGGATGTTGATCGCCCGGCCGGCCAGCTTGCCGCACAGGTCGTTGCTGAGGATCTGCATGTAGCGCGCCAGCACCACCAGGTCGGCGCCTTCGGCCTCGATGATCTCGAGCTGCTTCGCCTCGCCCTGCGCCTTCGTCGCGGCCGTCACCGGGATGTGGTGGAAGGGCACGTTGTAGCTGGCGGCCAGCTGGTAGAAGTCGCGATGGTTCGAGATGATGGCGCGGATGTCGATCGCCAGCAGTCCGCTCTTCCAGCGGAACAGCAGGTCGTTGAGGCAGTGGCCTTCCTTGCTGACCAGGATCACGGTCTTCATCGGTTCGGCGGCAGCGTGCAGTTTCCAGCGCATGCCGAAGTCGGCCGCGAGGGCGCCGATCTGCTCGCGCAGCTTGTTCTCTCCGTGTTCGCAGGCGAATCGCACGCGCATGAAGAACAGGCCGGTGTCGTGGTCGTTGTACTGCGCCGCTTCTTCGATGTTGCCGCCGCGCTCGAGCAGGAAGCCGGAGACGGCATGCACGATGCCCGTGCGGTCGGGGCATGAGAGGGTGAGGATGTACGCGGGGTTCATAAGGGCGCACATTGTCGCAGGGCCGCCAGCCGGCCGTGGCTGGTGCCAAAATGACCGCTTCCTCGACCGCCCCCGAACTTGCAGGAGTGACTTCATGGCCTTCAACGACTTCAACATGGACAACCAGTGGTTGCCCTTCACGCCCAACCGTTCGTTCAAGAAGGACCCGCGGGTCTTCGTGGCGGCCGACGGCATGGAGTTCACGACCCACGACGGCCGCAAGGTGATCGACGGCATCTCGTCGCTGTGGTGCGTCGGGGCGGGCCACAACCGCAAGCCGATCAACGAGGCGATCAAGAAGCAGCTCGACACGCTCGACTACGCCACCGCCTTCCAGGTCAGCAACGACAAGGCCTTCACGGCCGCCGAGAGAATCGCCGCGATGGCGCCCGGCGACCTCAACAAGGTGCTGTTCTGCAATTCGGGCAGCGAAGCGGCCGACACCTCGATGAAGGTCGCACTGGCCTACCACCGCGCCCGCGGCGAGGGCCACCGAAATCTGTTCATCGGCCGCGAGAAGGGCTACCACGGCGTCGGCTTCGGCGGCATGTCGGTGGGCGGCATCCCGGGCAATCGCAAGGTGTTCGGCTCGGCCTTCCTGCCGCGCGTGGACCACATGCGCTTCATCCACGACCCGGTCAACCACGCCTACATCCACAACCAGGAGCCGGTCTGGGCCGAAGATCCGCTGGCCGACCTCGAGCAGCGGATCCTGCCGCTGCACGACCCGAGCAACGTGGCGGCGATCATCGTCGAGCCGGTGGCCGGTTCGGCCGGCTGGTACCTGCCGCCCAAGGGCTACCTGCAGAAGCTGCGCGAGATCTGCGACAAGCATGGAATCTTGCTGATCTTCGACGAGGTCATCACCGGCTTCGGGCGCATGGGCACCAACTTCGCGTCCGACTTCTACGGCGTGGTGCCCGACATGCTGAACTTCGCCAAGTGCGTGACCAACGGCGTGATCCCGCTCGGCGGCGTAATCTGCCGCGACAAGCTCTACGACGAGATGATGAAGACCTCGGCGCCCGAGCACGTGGTCGAGTTCTTCCATGGCTATACCTACTCCGGCCACCCGGTGGCCTGCGCTGCGGCCATCGCGACGCTGGACCTGTTCGAGAAGGAGCAGTTGTTCCCGCGCGCCGGCGAGATGGGCAAGGTGCTCGGCGATGCCTTCCACGACACCTTCAAGGGGCTGCCGAACGTGATCGGCATCCGCAGCCTGGGCCTGGCCGCGGCGGTCGAACTGGCGCCGATAGCCGGCCTGCCGGGCAAGCGCGCCTACGACATCTTTCTGGACTGCTATCACAAGGGCGCGCTGGTGCGCCCGGCCGGCGACGTCCTCGTGATCGCGCCACCCTACATCGTGGAGAAGTCGCACATCGACACGCTGGTCAATACGCTGGCGGATTCGATCAGGAAGAACGCCTGAGGTCGGCGCAATAGTCCTTCTCTGGCAGTGCCGGCGTCAGCCAGACGGCATCGAAACTCCCGTCGGCGGCGTCTGCCGGGCCGGCCTGCATCCGCACCGCCTTCACTGTGACATCGGTCGGCAGGTGCTGGGGCACGCCGAGCCGCTTGTCGGCATGGCCTGCACCGCTCACCAGCAGCACGGTCTTGCCCGGTACGCGCGCCTTGACGATGGCCTGCGCCATGGCCCGGTCGCGGGCGACCTGGATCCGCGCCATCGGGACGATCTGGGACTCGGGCAGGAGATTGCAGTGGCCGCTGCGCACGGCGGCCTGCTGGGCGGCGCGCGCGCTGTTCGACAACTGGGCGTCGAGCGAGACATCCGCCATCGCGTCCCGCATGTGCGCGCGTTGCAGATTGGCCCCGATCACCGGCACGCCCGCACGCACCGCGGTCATCACCACCGGACCGTAGACGGTCCAGGGCCAGCCCTTGTCGTTCCAGCCCAGGGCGGCCCGCACCTGCGCTTCGGTCGCATCGGCCGACAGATGGTGTGTGCTGTTGCCTTCTTCCGCCATCTCGAGGGCCACGGCGGCCAGCCGACCCTGCTGCGCCAAGGCCTCGACGGCGTCGCGCTCGATCTGCTGGTGCTCCGCTGCGTCGTGCTGCTCGCCCAACAGCAGTGCCTCGGCTGGCATCTGGGCCGACACGCGGCGGGCGATCGGGGTGTCGGAGGGGGAGGGGCCGGAGGCCGCGCAGGCCGCGAGCAATGCGGCGGCGAGAAGGAGTGGCGCCAGGCGCCCGGCAGGAAAGGAAAGCGCGGAAGGGCGTCGAAGCGTCATTCCGCGATGCTAGCGGGGGCGGCAGCCTTTCAGTGCACCAAAACCGGAGTGTGCGCTAACTCGGCGTAGCCTTCGAGCGTGTCCTCGACCTCTTCCTGGGTCGGGGTGTTGAGCTGCCAGGCGGCGATCTGCTGCTGGAACAGTTCTGCCCAGGAGCCGTCGAGGTAGACCTCCTTACCCGATCGCTTGTCCACGATCTCGAAGCCGTGGCGTGCAAGCACCGGCAGGTGGGGCGCCGCGGGCGCCTCGCCTTCGGTCGGCTGCACGTGCACGACGACGAAGGAGTCGGAGTCGTAGAGCATTTGCATGTCGGGTCCTGTGAGGATGTCGATGGCATTCATGATGTTTAGATAGCAATCAACGCGCCAGTTTCAATATCCAGCGTTGCTTTGTAGGCATGCGCCTGTTTCCGTGTGTGTTTTTGTCACGGATTCGACGCCCGCAATGCGCTCTGGTTGCGCATTTGGAGGTCGATGAAGTCGCCGTTGGTCTGGGTCTGCTTGATCCGCACCGGCAGCCAGCCGAGTTCCGGCGCCAGCCAGAGCTCGATCTTGTCGTCGAAGGGCTTGCGCGGGTTGCGCGTGAGTTTGCGGGCCTTGAACTGGCCGGCCGGCACGCCGAGCTCTTCCTCGCCTTCAACGTTGAAGGTCCAGATCTCGGCATCGCGCTGGCCGACCGTCTGCACCGCGATCACCGCGCCCGGCGGGTAGCGCGCCGGATCGCCGGCCAGCAGGGCGCCGAGCTGCAGCACCACGCTGAGGCGGTCCTGTGCACCGGCCAGGAGCATCACGCTCGGCGCGTTGTTGCTGAACACGACCAGCCCCCGATCGCGGTCGAAATGGGACGCGACCTCGGTCCTGCGGGTGTCCGAGAAGTGCAGGGGCTCGATGCCGGTCGGACCGATGCGGCCGCTGCTGTGCTGGCTGCGCAGCGTCTTGAAGAGGAAGGTCCACGCCAGCTTCAGGTCGTACTGGCTGCCGTCCTGCAGCCAGACCAGCTCTCCGAACACGCCCTGCAGCGGCTGTGCGCCTTGCTGGGCCGTGGCGGCGAAGGCCAGGCGCACCGATCCCGGCACCTGCAGCGTCACCGGCCCCGCGATGTTGCCCGTGGTGTCGCCGCCGGCCCCGGCGTCCGAGGTCGAGGCGCCGGATGTGCCCGGGCCGACCGTTGCCGGCGCAGCGGCCCCGGCGTCGGGCGCCGGCGCGTCGCCGGCATCGATCRCCGCCTGGGCGATGAGGTCGTTCGGCGGCTCGGCGGGCGGCATCGGGTGGTCGACGGCCGTCGCGGGCGCCGGCTCGACCGCGGGACGAGGGCGCGGTGCGGGCCGCGGC
>NZ_JBFUIU010000030.1:0-28431 GCF_056401695.1 Variovorax sp. P4_D9 | reverse complement strand
TCATCGCCAACTCGCAGCCGCCGCCCAGCGCGAAGCCGCTCACCGCGGCGATCACCGGCTTGCGGATCTGGCGGATGGTTTCCCAGTTGCGGGTGATGTACTCGCCCTTGTAGACGTCCTGGAAGTTGTACTTGGCCATCGCCGCGATGTCGGCGCCGGCCGCAAACGCGCGCTCGCTGCCGGTCAGGATGATGCAGCCGATGGCCGGGTCGGCGTCGAAGGCCTTCAGCGCCTGGCCCAGTTCGGTCATCAGGGCGTCGTTCAGCGCATTCAACGCCTTGGGCCGGTTCAGCGTGATGATGCCGACCTTCTCGGCCTCGACGCGCACTTCGATGTTCTCGTAGCTCATGGGTGTCTCCTTGAAACGAAAAATGAGGGGCGTGGCAGCTACTGCGTATGCAGCCAGGCGGCCAGCTTTGCGGGATCCTGCGCGAACAGGCGCCAGGTCGTGACGCCCGCGGGCAGCGTGAGCAGCAGGCGCAGCAGCCGGCGATCGCGGGCGACCAGCGCGGTGGCCTTGCGCAGCGGCCCGAGATAGAGCGCGAGGTCGTCGAGCCGCGTCAGGCGCCAGCCCTGCGCCGGTCGGCCCTTGGCCGCCGGCAGCTCGATGCCGATCCATTCGTCGTTGGCCGAGAAGCCCGCCTGCTCGGCGGCGCCGCCGCGCAGCACCACCTTGACCTGCACGCTGCCGCCCGTTTCGGCGACCCGCATGCCGAGTTCCTGGGCCCGCTGCGCCGGATCGTCGAGCGCGGCCACGCCGTGGGCGCGCAGCAGGTCCGACAAGGGCAGCTCGTCGGTCGAGTGGATCCAGCTTGCCATCTCCTTCGCGAACGATCGGCCGCCGATCGTCTCGAGCGCGTCGGCGATGTCGGCCTCGGCGATCGGCCCCCCGGCGGTCTGCTGCCAGAGCAGGCGCATCACGTCGTCGAGCGTGCCATGGCCTTCGGAGCGCAGCGTGAGGTCGAAGCACATCGCGACCAGCGCGCCCTTGGTGTAGTAGCTCACCGTGGCATTGGGCGTCTGCTCATCCTGGCGGTAATACTTGATCCAGGCGTCGAAGCTGGCCTGGGCCACCGATTGCACCTGCCGCCCCGGCGTCTGCTGCACCTGGTTGATGGTCTTGTTGATGAGGCGCAGGTAGGTGGCGTCGTCGATGCGGCCGGCACGACGCAGCAGCAGGTCGTCGTAGTAGCTCGTGAATCCCTCGAAGAACCAGAGCAGCCCGGTGTAGTTCTCGCGCGCGTAGTCGTAGCGCGCGAACTCGACCGGGCGCAGGCGCTTCACGTTCCAGGTGTGGAAGTACTCGTGGCTGACCAGGCCGAGCAGCGTCGTGTAGCCCTCGGGCTGCTTGCGGGCGTCGAGCTGCGGCAGGTCGCGCCGGGTGCAGATCAGCGCCGTCGAATGGCGGTGCTCGAGCCCGCCATAGCCATCGTCGACCGCGTTGAGCATGAACACGTAGCGCTCGTGCGGCGGCTTCGGCCCGCCGCGCTTGCCGACCTTGTCGCCGTGCCAGAAGCGCATCTGCGCCTCGCAGATGGCGCCGGTGTCGGCGACCAGACGCTCGCCGTCGAAGGAGGCCGGTGCGCCCGCGACCACGAAGCGGTGCGGCACGCCGCAGGCTTCGAATTCGGCGCTCCAGAACGGCCCCATCTCGACCGGGCTGTCGGCCAGTTCGTCGTAGTGAGCGGCGAGGTAGCTGCCGAAGCCATGGCGGTCGATGCGCGATGGCTGCAGCGCGGTGGCGCAGGACCAGCGCGCGCCGTTCGCGAGCGCCGGCGGCGCCACCACCTCGAGCACATGCGGCGCGTCGGCCTGGCCTTCGACCTGCAGGCACACGCTGGTGCCATTGAAGAAGCCGCGGTCGGCGTCCAGCCAGGCGGTGCGGACCGAGTTGTCGTAGGCACAGATCTCGTAGCGCAGCACCAGCGGCTTGCCGGGCGTGCAGTCGATCTCCCAGCCGGCCTTGTCGAGCTGGCGCACGGCCAGCCGGCGTCGTCCCTGCTGGGCCCGCAGTTGCTGCAGGTTCTTGGAGAACTCACGCAGCAGGTAGCTGCCGGGGATCCAGGCGGCGAGGGCTACGCGCTGCAGCGCGGCCGGTTCGGCGACGGTCAGCGTGATCGCGAACAGGTGTGCCTTGCGGTCCGCGCATTCGACGCGGCAGTGGACGGCCGGCGTGGCCATCAATTGAGCGCGGCGAGTTGTTTCTCGACCTGTGCCGCCGGGATTGCGCCCGGTGTGCGCGAGCCGTCGCTAAAGATCAGTGTCGGCGTGCCGCTGATGTTGTACTTCTGGCCGAATTCGCGATTGCGCGTGAGCGCGGCGGTGTCGCATTCGGCGGCTGCGGGCGCGACGCCGCGCTGCATCCAGTCGTCCCAGGTCTTCGCCTTGTCCTTGGCGCACCAGATGTTGCGCGACTTGACCACCGAGTCGGGTCCCAGCACCGGATAGAGGAAGAGCTGGATCGTGACGTTGTCGACCTTGGTCAGGTCGCGCTCGAACTGCTTGCAGTAGCCGCAGTTGGGATCGGCGAACACCGCCAGCCGGCGCTTGCCGTTGCCGCGCACGATCTTGATCGCGTCCTTGGCCGGCAGCTTGTCGAAGTCCACCTGGCTAAGCTTCTCGATCCGCTCTTCGGTCAGGTTGCGGCGCTCCTTGACGTCGATCAGGTTGCCCTGCAGCAGGTAGTTGCCCTGCTCGTCGGTGTAGAAGATCTCGAAGCCGTTGACCCGCACCTCATAGAGACCGGGGATCGGCGCCTTCGTGACCTCGTCGATCTTGGCGAACTGGGGGATCTTGGCGGCGAGGTTCTTGCGGATCTCGGCTTCGCCGGCCGTCGCCGTCAGCGCCGTTGCGAACATCAGGAGGGCCAGGGCGGCAAAGAGGGGGCGGACAGGGTGTTTCATGGTGTGTTCCGGGCATTCACTGCAGGCCCATGGCCTGGCGTGCGATCCAGTTCTTGAGGAGCCGTGTGCGGTCGAAACCCCGCATGCCCCAGTTGCGCAGCGCCGGCAGGGGGTCTGCGCTGTGGGCGAAGAGCTGCTGCAGGCCGTCGGTGGCCAGGCTCATCGCCAGCACGTCCGTGCGGCGCGCGCGCTCGTAGCGGCGCAGCAGCCGGGCGTCGCCGACGCTGCGCCAGTAGTCGCGGGTCCGGATGACCTCGGCCAGCGCGGCGGCATCGGCCAGGCCGAGGTTGAGGCCCTGGCCAGCCAGTGGATGGACCGTGTGGGCGGCGTCGCCGGCCAGCGCCCAGGCCGTGCCGTCGCCGAAGGAGCCGGTCCAGCGGTCGGCGATGGCGCGCTGCAGCGGCCAGGCGGACCGCTCGCTGGTGAGCTTGAAAGCGCCGAGCGCATCGTGACTGGCTTCGCGCAGCGCGGCGCTGAAGGGGTCGGCCGACTGCGCCAACAGGGCCGGTGCCCTGAACTGGTCGACCGACCAGACCAGGGCCAGCGATCGGTCGGTGTTGCCCAGTGGCAGCAGCGCTAGCACCTCGCCCTTGTCGTTGAACCATTGGCGCGCGATGCCGTCGTGCGCCTGCTCGGCCTCGAGCCGGGCCGCGATGGCGTGCTGCGCATAGCGGGTGACTTCATAGCCGACGCCGAGCACCTCGCGGGTGGCGCTGATGCGGCCTTCGCAGACCAACGTGAGCGGTGCCGGCACCGGCGCGGTCACGACCTCGATCCGGGGCTGGAAGCGCACCGCATCGGCGAGTTGCTGCTCGAGCGCGGGCACGTCGACGATCCAGGCCAGCGCATCGACCTTCTGGCGCGCGGCCGAAAACTGCACCCGGCCGCCTTCGTCGCCATGCACCAGCATCTCGCGCACCGGTGTCGCGTGCGCCGCATCGGGCCAGGCGCGAAGCGATTCGAGCAGGGTCTTCGAGGCGCTGTTGAGCGCGTAGGCGCGAACGTCCTGGCCGGCCGGTTGCGCGGCCGGGGCCACCAGCGCCACGCGCACGCGTTCGCGGGCCAGCAGCAGCGCCAGCGTCCGGCCGACGATGCCGGCGCCGCGAATGCAAACTTCGGGAGGAAGAGCCATCGGAGGATTGTAGGAGGGCGTGGCCTCCACGGCCCGGCGCCGGCCTGACTGCCGCACAATCGAGCCCTTCGACCTAGGGATTCCGCCCGTGAATGTTGCCGATTTCGACCTCCAAGCCACCATCGCCCGCCTGTTCGTCTACCCGGTCAAGTCCTGCGGCGGCGTCGAGCTCGACGAGGCCCTGCTGATCGAGACCGGCCTGGAGTTCGACCGCGCCTGGATGGTGGTGGATGCGGCGGGCGAGTTCGTCAGCCAGCGCGAGCTGCCGCGCATGGCGCTGATCCGGCCGCAGCTGAAGCAGTCCGAGATGGTGCTGCGTGCGCCGGGCATGCTGGCGCTGCACATTGCCTTCGACCGCGTCGAGCAGCCGACGCGGGTGAAGGTCTGGAAGGACGAGCTGGCGGCCTACGACATGGGCGACCTCGCGGCCCAGTGGTTCAGCGACTTTCTGTCGGAGCCCGGCCGGCCGCGGAAGCTGCGCATGGCGARGTTCGACCCGGAGCAGCAGCGCCTGTCGAGCCTGAAATGGACCGAAGGCGTCGAGGCGCCGAACCAGTTCGCCGATGGCTTCCCGCTGCTGGTGGCGAGTGAGGGCTCGCTCGCCGAACTGAATGCGAAGCTGGTCGCGGCCGGCCACGAGGCGGTCGGCATCGAGCGCTTCCGGCCCAACATCGTGCTGGCCGGGGTGGAAGCGCACGACGAGGACCGGGTCGAGACGATGCACATCGCCACCGCCGAGGGCGAGGTGTTGGTGCGCCCGGTCAAGCCCTGCGCGCGCTGTCCGATTCCTGATATCGATCCGCAGACCGCGCTCAGCAGTCCCGAAGTGGGAGACATGCTGCGGACTTACCGTTCGGACGCGCGCGCCGATGGCGCCATCACTTTCGGGATGAATGCGATCGTGCTGCAGGGGATCGAGCATGCATTGCGCGTGGGTCAGCCGGTGGGTGCCAACCTGCGCTTCGAGTGACCGGGGGGGCCGGGCCTAAAATACGCAGTTACCCCCTGATTTCTGAAAGCACCCCGCCATGAGTCTCCAGTGCGGCATCGTCGGCCTGCCCAACGTCGGCAAGTCCACTCTCTTCAATGCCTTGACCAAGGCAGGCATCGCGGCCGAGAACTATCCCTTCTGCACCATCGAGCCCAATGTGGGCGTGGTCGAGGTGCCCGATCCGCGGCTGGCGCAGCTGAGCGAAATCGTCCAGCCCGAGCGCGTGGTGCCGGCGATCGTCGAGTTCGTCGACATCGCGGGCCTGGTGGCCGGTGCCAGCCAGGGCGAAGGCCTCGGCAACCAGTTCCTGGCGCACATCCGCGAGACCGACGCCATCGTCAACGTGGTGCGCTGCTTCGAGGACGACAACGTGATCCACGTGGCCGGCAAGGTCGACCCGATCTCCGACATCGAGGTGATCCAGACCGAGTTGTGCCTGGCCGACCTGTCGACGGTCGAGAAGGCGCTGCATCGCCACACCAAGACCGCCCGCTCGGGCGACAAGGAAGCCATCAAGCTGGTGGCGCTGCTCGAGAAGTGCCAGGCCGCGCTGAACGAGAACAAGCCGGTGCGCTCGATCGAGTTCAGCAAGGAAGACAAGCCGCTGGTCAAGCAGTTCTCGCTGATCACCGCCAAGCCCGCGATGTTCGTCGGCAACGTGTCCGAGGACGGCTTCGAGAACAACCCCTTCCTCGACCGCCTGCGCGAATACGCTGCGGCGCAGAACGCGCCGGTGGTCGCCATCTGCGCCAAAATCGAAGCCGACCTGGCCGACATGGACGACGAGGATCGCAAGATGTTCCTGGCCGAGATCGGCCAGGACGAGCCGGGCCTGAACCGCCTGATCCGCGCCGCCTACACACTGCTGGGCCTGCAGACCTACTTCACGGCCGGCGTCAAGGAAGTGCGCGCCTGGACCATCCACATCGGCGACACCGGCYCGCAGGCGGCCGGCGTGATCCACACCGATTTCGAGAAGGGCTACATCCGGGCCCAGACCATCGCCTTCAACGACTTCATCGCCTTCAAGGGCGAGCAGGGCGCCAAGGACGCGGGCAAGATGCGCGCCGAAGGCAAGGACTACGTCGTCAAGGATGGCGATGTCATGAACTTCCTGTTCAGCTCCTGAGCGGGTTCATGATCCAGGTCCACCACCTCGACAACTCGCGTTCGCAGCGCGTGCTCTGGCTGCTCGAGGAGCTCGAACTGCCCTACGAGGTCGTGCACTACCAGCGCGACGCCCAGACGATGCTCGCGCCGCCCGAGCTCAAGAAGGTGCATCCGCTGGGCAAGTCGCCGGTGGTGACCAGCGACGACGGCCCGGCGCTGGCCGAGTCGGGTGCAATTATCGAGACCCTGGTCGAGCGCTACGGCGACGGCCGGCTGTCGCCCGCGTCAGGCACGCCCGAGGCCCATCGCTACCGCTACTGGCTGCACTACGCGGAAGGCTCGGCGATGCCGCCGCTGCTGCTCAAGCTGATGTTCGACCGGATCGAGAAGGCGAAGATGCCTTTTTTCGCCAGGCCGATCGCGCGGAGTATTGCGCAAAAGGCCAAGGCGGCCTTCATCCTGCCGAACCTCAAGACGCATCTCGATTTCATGGAAGGCGAACTCGGCAAGACCGAATGGTTCGCCGGCGACGCGTTCAGCGGCGCCGACATCCAGATGAGCTTTGCGGTCGAAGCCGCGCGGGCCCGCGGCGGGCTCGACGCCTCGCGGCCGAAGCTGATGGCCTGGCTCGAGCGCATCCATGCGCGGCCGGCCTACCGGCGGGCGCTGGAGCGCGGCGGCCCCTACGGCCTGCTGAGTTGAGGCCCGTTCAGGTGTTGGGCCAGATGTACAGCAGCGCCACCGTCATCGTCACGTAGCGCGCGAACTTGCCGATCGCCATGTAGAGCACGCAGGGCCAGAATGGAAGCTTGAGCCAGCCGGCGACCGCGCAGAGCGGATCGCCGACGATCGGCAGCCAGGCCAGCAGGCAGGCCTTGGGCCCGAGCCGCTCGAGCCAGCCAAGTACGCGCACGTGGTGCTTGGAGTGCGAATACTTGTCGGCCACCTGGTGGGCGCCGTAGCCCATCCACCAGTCGACCATTCCGCCCAGGGTGTTGCCGGTCGTGGCAACGGCGATGGCCGACCAGAACATGTCGGGGTTCAGCTTGAGCAGGCCGAACAGCACCGGCTCCGACCCGACCGGCAGCAGCGTCGCCGACACGAAGGCGGCGATGAACACCGTGCTGAGCCCGTACTGCGGAAGCGCCAGGAGCGCAAGGAAGGAGTCGAGCCAGGCTTGCATGTGTGCGAGGAGTATAGAAAGCTACTGATCGCTTCTGCCGTAGGCGAGAACCCTCGGTACGGCCGTCGAGGTGGTGCGGAGGGTGCAAATCGTTTCAGCCGAAGGGTCGGCGCGCCGCTACAATCGTGCCTCATTTTTCAGCAGCCCGGCGCTCGCCAACTTCCTCCATGACCCTGCAGATCGGCCACATTGCGCTGAATAACAGCCTGTTCGTCGCCCCGATGGCGGGCGTCACGGACCGGCCGTTCCGGATGCTGTGCCGCGAACTGGGCGCCGGCTATGCGGTCAGCGAGATGGTCACCTCGCGCAAGGAACTGTGGGGCACGCTGAAGACCTCACGCCGCGCCAACCACGACGGCGAACCGGGCCCCATTTCGGTGCAGATCGCCGGCACCGATGCAGCGATGATGTTTGAGGCAGCGCAATACAACATCGAGCGTGGTGCGCAGATCATCGACATCAACATGGGTTGCCCCGCCAAGAAAGTCTGCAACAAGTGGGCCGGGTCCGCATTGATGCGCGACGAGCCGCTGGCCCTCGAGATCGTCGAGGCCGTGGTGAGCGCCGCGCTGCCGTACCGGGTGCCGGTCACGCTCAAGATGCGCACCGGCTGGAGCGAGGACCGGCGCAACGCCGTGACGCTGGCGCGGCGCTTCGAGGCCGCCGGCGTGCAGATGCTCACGGTGCATGGCCGCACGCGCGAGCAGGGCTACAAGGGCCAGGCCGAATACGACACCATCGCGGCGGTCAAGGCCGCGGTGCGCATCCCGGTGGTCGCCAACGGCGACATCGCGTCGCCCGAGAAGGCGCGCGACGTGCTGGCCGCAACCGGAGCCGACGCGGTGATGGTCGGCCGCGCGGCGCAGGGCCGGCCATGGATCTTCCGCGAGATCGCGCATTTCCTCGCCACCGGCACGCACCTGGCGCCGCCGCTGGTGGCCGAGGTGCGGCGCCTGTTGCTCGACCACCTGCAGCAGCACTATGCGCTGTACGGCGACTACAGCGGCGTGCGCACGGCACGCAAGCACATCGGTTGGTACGTGCGAACGCTGCCGGGCGGCGAGGCGTTCCGCGGCGAGATGAACCTGATCGAGGACTGCGATTCGCAACTGCGCGCGGTGGGCGATTTCTTCGACACCCTGGCCGGTTGCATGGACCGCATCCCGGCGTCCTCGGCGGACGGGCTCGAAACCCTGGACGAGCCATCGGCCGACGCGCTTGCGTGATACCGGAGAGAACACGAGAGAAGGCAGAGCAAGAGGAGAAAACAAGAAGACCATGAGCAAGAAACATATCGAAGACTGCGTGCGCAGCAGCCTGGACAGCTATTTCCGCGACCTCCGCGGCACCGAACCCGACGGCATGTACGAGATGCTGGTGCGCGTCGTCGAGAAGCCCCTGCTCGACGTCGTGATGACGCGTGCCGAAGGCAACCAATCCAAGGCCGCCCAATGGCTCGGCCTCAACCGAAACACCCTGCGCAAGAAGCTGGTCGAACACAAACTGTTGAAGTAACCCCTGATGAATGCATTGATCTCCGTATCCGACAAGACCGGCATCCTCGAATTCGCCCAGGCGCTGCATGCGCTCGGCATCAAGCTGCTGTCGACCGGCGGCACCGCCAAGCTGCTGGCCGACGCCGGCCTGCCGGTGACCGAGGTGGCCGACCACACGGGCTTTCCCGAAATGCTCGACGGCCGCGTCAAGACGCTGCATCCGAAGGTGCATGGCGGCCTGCTGGCGCGGCGCGAGGTGCCGGCGCACATGGCCGCCTTGAAGGAACACGGCATCGACACCATCGACCTACTGGTGGTGAACCTCTATCCGTTCGAAGCCACGGTCGCCAAGCCCGGCTGCACGCTCGAGGATGCGATCGAGAACATCGACATCGGCGGCCCGGCGATGGTGCGCAGCGCGGCCAAGAACTGGAAGGATGTCGGCGTGCTGACCGACGCCTCGCAATATCCGCAAGCCCTGGCCGAACTCAAGGCCGAGGGCAAGCTCAGCGACAAGACCAGGTTCGCCTTCTCGGTGGCCGCCTTCAACCGCATCAGCCAGTACGACGGCGCGATCAGCGACTACCTCTCGGGGTTTGTGGATGACGGTTCGCATGCGCTGTTTCCGGCCCAGAGCAATGGCCGCTTCGTCAAGCTGCAGGACCTGCGCTACGGCGAGAACCCGCACCAGCAGGCCGCGTTCTATCGCGACCTCTATCCGGCGCCGGGCTCGCTGGTCACGGCGAAGCAGTTGCAGGGCAAGGAGCTGAGCTACAACAACATCGCCGATGCCGATGCCGCGTGGGAATGCGTGAAGAGCTTCGACGCGCCGGCCTGCGTGATCGTGAAGCACGCCAACCCGTGCGGCGTCGCAGTYGGCAACGATCCGCTCGAGGCCTACAGCAAGGCCTTCAAGACCGACCCGACCTCGGCCTTCGGCGGCATCATCGCCTTCAACCGGTCGATGGACCGGGCTGCGGCCGAAGCGGTCAGCAAGCAGTTCGTCGAGGTGCTGATGGCGCCGGGCTATTCGGCCGAGGCGCTGGAGGTGTTCAAGAGCAAGGTCAATGTGCGCATCCTCGAGATTGCGCTGCCGCCGGGCGGCAAGACCGACTGGGACAACGGCCGCAACGCGGTCGACGTCAAGCGCATCGGTTCGGGCCTGTTGATGCAGACCGCCGACAACCGCGAGCTGTCGGTCGACGAGCTCAAGGTGGTCAGCAAGAAGCAGCCGACGCCGCAGCAACTGCAGGACTTGCTGTTCGCCTGGAAGGTCGCCAAGTTCGTCAAGAGCAACGCCATCGTGTTCTGCGCCGACGGCATGACGATGGGCGTCGGTGCCGGCCAGATGAGCCGGCTCGACTCGGCGCGCATCGCCAGCATCAAGGCCCAGCACGCGAGCCTGTCGCTGGCCGGCACGGCGGTCGCGAGCGACGCCTTCTTCCCGTTCCGCGATGGCCTCGACGTGGTGGTCGATGCGGGTGCTACTTCGGTGATCCAGCCGGGCGGTTCGATGCGCGACCAGGAAGTGATCGATGCTGCAGACGAGCGCGGCGTCGTCATGGTTCTATCCGGAGTTCGCCACTTCCGGCATTGAGCCTAGTTGCCGTCTGAAAAGCGGTACTTGAGCTGGAAGCTGATCGCACCGTAGAGGCGGTCCTTGATGCTGGGGATGATCGCGATGTTCAGTCCCCAGTGCCTGCCCTCGATCGCCGCGGTCGGGATCAGCGCCGGGAACCAGCCACCGTTGTTCGTCATCTGGTAGCCGTCGAAGCCGCCCACCACGGCGCCCAGCTTCACGCCGTGGAACTCGAAGGGCATCACGTACAAGCCGATGTAGTGCGAGCGATCGCGGTCGCTGTTGCGAAAGGCGCCGGCCGTGATCGAGTAGGTCTTGTCGATCGGCCACTCGATGCCGATTCCCGGATTGAAGTCTTCCAGCCCCTTGTTGCGATCGAAGTGCAGCGCATAGAAGCCCGGGTTGACCCAGACCTGGCTGATGTCGACCTGCGCGAGCGCCAGACCGGGCAGCAGCAGGCCCGCGCCTGCCACCAGCGATGGCAGCTTCACGGTGCCTACAGCGTCTTGAATATCTGGCGCGYCGCCTCGACGGTGGCGGCGATGTCGTCCTCGCTGTGCGCGGCGCTCACGAAGCCGGCCTCGTAGAGCGCCGGCGCGATGTAGACGCCGCGCTCGAGCAGGCCGTGGAACAGCGTGTTGAACTTCGCGCCGTCGCTCTTCATCACGGCCGCGTAGTTCTGCGGCAGCGCGTCGAAGAGGAAGAAGCCAAACATGCCGCCCTCGCTGTCGGCGCTGAAAGGCACGCCTTCAGCGGCCGCGGCGGCCTTCAGGCCGTCGATCAGCAAGCGCGTCTTCGTCGACAGCGCTTCGTAGAAGCCGGGCCGGGCGATTTCGTTCAGCGTGGCCAGCCCGCAGGCGGTGGCCACCGGATTGCCCGACAGCGTGCCGGCCTGGTACACCGGTCCCATCGGCGCCAGTTGTTCCATGATCGCGCGCGGCCCGCCGAAGGCGGCCAGCGGCATGCCGCCGCCGATCACCTTGCCGAGCACCGTGAGGTCGGGCGTCACGCCCAGCACGCCCTGGGCACCGCGCAGCCCGACGCGGAAGCCGGTCATCACCTCGTCGAACACCAGCAGCGCGCCGTACTGCGTGCACAGCTCGCGGCAGCGCTTGGCGAAGGCCGCGCTGGCGCGCACGAAGTTCATGTTGCCGGCGATCGCCTCGATCATCAGGCAGGCGATCTCGTGGCCGTGCAGCGCGAAAGCCTCCTCAAGCTGCGCGAGGTTGTTGTACTCGAGCACCAGCGTGTGCTGCACCACCTCGGGCGGCACGCCGGCCGAGGTCGGGTTGCCGAAGGTCGCGAGGCCCGAACCGGCCTTGACCAGCAGGGCGTCGGCGTGGCCGTGGTAGCAGCCTTCGAACTTGATGATGTACTTGCGGCCGGTGGCGCCGCGCGCCAGGCGCAGCGCGCTCATCGCGGCCTCGGTGCCCGAGCTCACGAGGCGCACCATCTCCATCGACGGCACCAGCGCCAGGATGGCCTCGGCGAGCTCGATCTCGCGCTCGGTCGGGGCGCCGAAGGAGAAGCCATCGGTGACGGCGCGCTGCACCGCCTCGACCACCGCCGGGTGGCCGTGGCCGAGGATCATCGGGCCCCAGGAGCCGATGTAGTCGATGTAGCGCTTGTCGTCGGCGTCCCAGAAATAGGCGCCCTGCGCGCGCTTCACGAAGCGCGGCGTGCCGCCGACGGCCTTGAAGGCCCGCACCGGCGAATTCACGCCCCCGGGGATGACGGCGCGGGCGCGCTCGAAGAGGATCTGGTTCTGGTCAGGATGTGGCATCAATGGCGGGTGTCGTGCGGAGGGAGGGCGAAGTCGGTCGGCGACGCGAGGTCGTCATTGTCCTCGTCCTCGTCGTCCTCGGGCTGGGCCCAGAACAGGCGGTCGGGCAGCACGTGCCCCATGCCGGGACGGAAGCCGGCGTCGAGGCAGCGGTCCATGTAGCTCAGCGCCTCGCTGGTGGCGGCGACCAGGTCGGTGCCGCTCGCGAGCAGCGCCGCGAGCGCGGCCGACAAGGTGTCGCCGGCGCCGGCGAACACGGCATCGAGCCGCTCGTACTTCTCGCTCGCCAGCACCGCCTGCGGCGAGGCCAGCACGTTGTCGATGAACTGGTCGGGCAGCATCAGTCCGGTGACCAGCGTGTAGGGCACGCCGAATTCGCCTGCGGCCATGGCGATGTCGCGCGCTGTCGGCGGCTTCTCGCCGCTCCAGTCGGGCAGCAGCCAGCGCCACAGGGTGCTGTGGTTGCCGACCAGCACCGTGGTCTGCGGCAGCACCAGCTCGCGAAAGGCGTCGAGATACGCCTCGATCTGGCCGTCCTCCCACCACGAGAGGTTCGGCATGTACGCGACCACCGGCACTTCGGGGTAGTCGGTCGCGGTCTCGGCCACGGTGCTGAGATTTTCCGGCGAGCCAACGAAGCCGACCTTGATCAACTGCACCTCGACGTCCTCGAGGATCGAGCGCGCCTGMTCGGCCACCGCCTCCTCGTCAAAGGCGAAGTGATCGAAGATCTCGGCGGTGTCGCGCGCGTAGGCGCCGGTGACCACCGCCAGCATGTGGGCGCCGACCGAGGCCATGGCCAGGGCGTCGCCGCCCAGGCCACCGGCCCCGCTCGGGTCGCTGGCGTTGAAGACCAGCACGCAGGGCGGATTCAAATCGCCTTCCGCAACGGCTTCCTCGTCCGAGGGGTCGCTAAGATCGCTGGTTTCGCGATCGTGCTCTGGTGGTAGTAGGTAAGTTTTCATACTCGAATCAGGGCTCACTGGATGGTGGCATATCTGAGACGGTTGTCACGTGATTTGCTGATACGTTTAGATACGATCGTTGCATTTGATGAACAGGGACCTTAAGCTGCGATGAATACGAAAACCTGGATGTGCCTGATTTGTGGGTGGATTTATGACGAGGCGGTCGGCGTGCCGGAAGATGGTATTGCGGCCGGCACGGCATGGGCGGATGTTCCAATGAACTGGACCTGCCCGGAATGCGGGGCACGCAAGGAAGATTTCGAAATGGTGGAGATCTGAAGCATGGCATAGGGCCGAGCTTCCTGTGCCCCCGACGGGTGCAGCGGTCGACAAGTGTCACAAGGAGCGGTGCGAAATGAGCGCGAATGGATCCGGCTACAAGGTGCTCGTCATCGACGACAGCAACACCATTCGGCGCAGCGCCGAGATCTTTCTCAGGCAGGGCGGGCACGAGGTTCTGCTGGCCGAGGACGGCTTCGACGCCTTGTCGAAGGTCAACGACCACAAGCCGCATCTGATCTTCTGCGACATCCTGATGCCGCGCCTCGACGGTTATCAGACTTGCGCCATCATCAAGCGCAACGCAAGCTTCTCCAACGTGCCCGTCGTCATGCTGTCTTCCAAGGATGGCGTCTTCGACAAGGCGCGCGGCCGCATGGTCGGCTCGCAGGACTACCTCACCAAACCCTTCACCAAGGACCAACTGCTACATGCCGTGCAGCAATTCGGTCTCGTTCAGGAAGCCCAGTAATGGCGATTCGCAAAGTGCTCGTGGTCGACGACTCGAAGACGGAACTGGTTTTCCTCACAGACCTGCTGCAGAAGAACGGTTTTTCGGTCAAGACGGCCGAGAACGCGGACGACGCCATGCGCCGCCTCGAGGAAGAACAGCCCGATCTGATCCTGATGGATGTCGTGATGCCGGGTCAGAATGGCTTCCAGCTGACGCGCGCCATCGCTCGCAATCCGCAGTACGCCGCGGTGCCGATCATCCTGTGCACCAGCAAGAACCAGGAAACCGATCGCGTCTGGGGCATGCGGCAGGGCGCCCGCGATTACATCGTCAAGCCGGTGAATGCCGCCGAGCTGATGGCCAAGATCAGCGCCCTGGCCTGATCGATCGATCCGTTCGCCCATGGCCAACCGCGACGCTCTCCGCGCTTTCCAGTCCCGACTCGCCGGCCGCCTGCAGGCCGCGCGCACCTCGGACGTCTCCGCCTCGTGGCTCGCGGTGGAGGCGGGCGAATCAAAGTACCTGTTCCCGCTCGGTCACGCCGGCGAGATCTTTCCCTGGGTGGCGCCGCAGTCCGTGCCCTATACGGCGCCCTGGTTCCTCGGCGTCGCCAACCTGCGCGGCGGGCTCTATGGCGTCGTGCAGCTGTCGGGCTTCGCCATCGGTGCTGCCGTGCTGCCGGCGTTGAACGAAGCGACCCGCGCCCAGTCGCGGCTGGTCGCGCTCAATGAATTGCTGGAAGTCAATTGCGCCCTGTTGATCGACCGCCTGGTCGGCCTGCGCGGCGTCGACGCCTTCGTCGCGTCCGAGGCGCCGCGGGGCGATACTGCGCCCTGGCTCGGACATTCGTACACCGACGCCGCAGGAGGCCGCTGGCAGGAAATCAACCTGCAGGCGCTTTCGCAGCATCCCCAGTTCCTGAGCATCGGCGCCTGAAGGCCAGCCGAGCACCGTATACAACCTGAAGGACCGACCGTGAGCTCGATCGCCGACAAGTTCAAGAAATTCCTGCCCCAGGGCGGCAACCGCATGGCCGTGGGCAGCGACAGCGCGGCCACCCTGTCGCTGGACAGCCTCGACACCTTGCAGACGAGCGATGACAGGGGCGAGCCCCTGCGGCGCGACGCCGTGCCCGAGTCCGAACTTCCGACGGTGGCGGAGGCCGCCGACGCCATGGTGCAGAGCGCGGAAGAGGGTGCGCCGCCAGGGGGCGAGGCGGGTGCGGTCCCGCCGCCGGTCGCGCGGTCGAGGCGCTCGCAACGCTCCAGTCCGGCGCGCCAGCAGCGGATTCTCGCGATGGCCCTCGCGGGCGTGGTGCTGCTGCTGCTGCTGGTCGCCGGCTCCGCCATCCTGCGCGCCGAACGCCTGGCCCAGCAGGTGGCGGCCACCGGCCAGTCGCTGATGCAGTCGCAGCGGCTTGCCAAGTCGGTGTCCCAGGCGCTGGTCGGCAACGTTGCCGCCTTCGCTGAAGTGCGCGACAGCGCCGATGACCTGACCCGCCGCGTGCAGGGTCTGTCGAACGGCGACGATGCGCTCAAGCTGGAGCGCGTCGGCAGCCAGTACGACACTGAGCTCGGCAAGATCGCACCGCTGGTCGACCGCGCCGACAAGAGCGCCAAGGCCGTGCTGGCGCAGCAGAAGATCCTGACGCAGGTCGGCACCGCGCTGCGCGACATCAACCGCCAGTCCTCCGACCTGCTAGAGATGGCCGAGACCGTGGCCTCGCTCAAGATGCAGCAGAACGCGACCATCCCCGAGATCTCGGCCGCCGGCCAGCTGGTGATGCTGACCCAGCGCATCGGCAAGTCGGCCAACGAATTCCTGACGGTCGAGGGCGTGAGCCCTGACGCCGTGTTCTTGCTCGGCAAGGACCTGAACAGCTTCCAGGAAATCACCCGCGGCCTGCTCGACGGCAGCCCGCAGCAGCGCCTGCCGGGCACGCGCGACGCGCAGACCCGCCAGCAGCTCGAAGCCATCCTGAAGACGTACGAATCGACCCGCACGCAGGCCGGCGCCATCCTGGGCAACCTGCAGGGCCTGGTTGCCGCGCGCGAAGCACAGGCCGCGATCCTGGCCGACAGCGAACCGCTGCGCACCGCGCTCGGCGACCTGCAGGAAAAGCTCTCGGCCCGCACCGGTCTCGGCGCCGGCACCGTGGTGATGCTGTTCGTGCTGTCGCTGGCCGCCCTGGCACTGGCCGGCGCGATCGGATTCGTGCAGGTGCGCGAAGGGCGCGAACGGGCCGCCGCCGCGGAACGCGATCGGGTCGAGGCCGAGCGCGTGAGCGAGGACGCGAGCCGCGTCAACGCCGCCAACCAGGCAGCCATTCTTCGGCTGATGAACGAACTGCAGACGGTGGCCGAAGGCGACCTGACGCAGGAAGCCACGGTGACCGAGGACATCACCGGCGCCATCGCCGACTCGGTGAACTACACGGTGGAAGAACTTCGCCTCTTGGTCGGCAACGTGCAGAACACGGCGACCCGCGTGGCGCAGACCACCTCGCAAGTGGAAAGCACCTCGACCGAACTGCTGGCAGCCTCGACCGAGCAGTTGCGCGAGATCCGCGAGACCGGCCAGTCGGTGCTGACGATGGCCGAGCGGATCAACGGCGTGTCCTCGCAGGCGCAGGAATCGGCCACGGTGGCGCGGCAGTCGCTGCAAGCCGCTTCGTCGGGCCTGCAGGCGGTGCAGAACGCGATCGGCGGCATGAACTCGATCCGCGACCAGATCCAGGAAACCTCCAAGCGGATCAAGCGCCTGGGCGAATCCTCGCAGGAGATCGGCGAAATCACCGAGCTGATCTCGGACATTACCGAACAGACCAACGTGCTGGCACTCAACGCCGCCATCCAGGCCGCATCGGCGGGTGAAGCCGGCCGCGGCTTCTCGGTGGTGGCGGAAGAAGTGCAGCGGCTGGCCGAGCGCTCGGCCGACGCCACGCGCCAGATCTCGGCGCTGGTGAAGGCGATTCAGACCGACACCCAGGATGCGGTGGGCGCCATGGAGCGCTCCACGCAGGGCGTGGTCGAAGGCGCGAAGCTGTCCGACAACGCCGGCACCGCGCTGTCGGAAATCGACCGGGTGTCGCGCCGACTGGCCGACCTGATCGAGCAGATTTCTCAATCCGCCTCGCGCGAAGCCGATTCGGCCAACGTGGTGGCCGCCAACATCCAGCACATCTTCGCCGTGACCGAGCAGACCGGCGAAGGCACGCGGACCACCGCGCAGCAGGTGCGCGAACTCTCGCACATGGCCGAAGAGCTGCGCCAGTCCGTGTCTCGTTTCAAGATTGCCTGAACGCCGAGCGCCCAACGTGTCGATCCAAAGCCCCGCCACCGCCCACACAGCCGGCAACGCGCCGGCCACCGAGGATCTTGGGCCGCTGGCCTGGGTATTGGGAGAAATCCAGAAGACGCTGGAAGGCGTCGGCAAGACGCTGCACCGCTTCGCCCGCGAAGCCTCGATGGCGCTGCCCGGTTCCGAACTCGACACCGCACCGCTGCGCCAGGCGCGCCTGCACCTGCACCAGGCGGTGGGCGCGCTGCAGATGGTGGGCCATACGGCGCCGGCGCTGGTGCTGGGCGCGATGGAATTCGCGGTCCAGAGTTTCGCCACGGAGCCCTTGCGCTGCACCGACGCCGCGGTCCAGAAGATCGACCGCGCCGGCTTCGCGATCGCCGACTTCCTGAACGCGATGATCGCCGGCAAGGTGGTCTCGTCGGTGGCGCTGTTCCCGCAGTATCGCGAGGTGCTCGAACTGGTCGGCAACGAGCGGGTGCACCCGGCCGACCTCTGGAGCATGACCTGGCGCTGGGTCGAGATCAAGCCGGCGCCGACCCAGACCGCGCTGGTCTATGACCCGGCCGTCCGTTCCAAGCTCGACCGCGAAGTGCTCAAGGTCGTAAAGAGCGGCGACGACCACGCGGCCCGCCGCCTGCAGGCGCTGTGCCTCGGGCTTGGGCGTGGCGCGTCGATTCCGCGCGTCGCGAGTTTCTGGACCCTGGCGGCCGGCTTCTTCGAAGCGCTGGCGCTGGCGCTGATTCCGGCCGACGCGCACGTGAAGCGCGCCGCCTCGCGCGTGCTGCTGCAGTACGCCACGCTGGCGCGCGGCGACAACACCGTGTCCGACCGGCTGGGCCAGGACCTGCTGTTCTTCTGTGCGCAGGCCGTGCCCGGCCCGCGCGACGAAGCCGCCACGCTGCGCGCCGTGCGCGTCGCCTGGGGCGTTGCCAACGAGCAGACCGTCGACTACACGATCGAGCAGTTCGGCCGCTTTGACCCGGGGGTGCTGGCGCAGGCGCGCAAGCGCATCGAGTCGGCCAAGGAAATGTGGTCTGCGCTCTCGGCCAGCGACGTCAGCCGCACGCGGCAGGTGGCCGACACCTTCGTCCAGCTGGGCGAATCGCTGCAGAAGCTGCACCCGGCGAGTGCACCGATGGTGCAGGCGCTCAACAACGCGGTCGAGGCCTCGATACGCTCGGGTCAGCCGCCGGCGACCGAACTGGCAATGGAAGTCGCGACCTCGGTGCTGTACCTCGAAGCGGCCTTCGAGGACCTCGATCCGCACGACCGCCAGCTCACCGCCCGCACCGTGCAACTCGCGGGCCGTATCGAGCGGGCCCGCGAAGGCGGCCGCTCCGAGCCGCTCGAGCCCTGGATGGAGGAGCTCTACCGCCGCGTCAGCGACCGCCAGACCATGGGAACCGTGGTCAGCGAGCTGCGCAGCCACCTGAGCGAGCTCGAGAAGTCGCTCGACCAGTTCTTCCGCCGGCCGACCGAAAAAAGCTTGCTGCGCACGGTGCCGAGCCAGTTGCTGCAGATGCGCGGCGTGTTCTCGGTGCTCGGCCTGGACCAGGCTGCACAGACCGTGCAGCGCATGCGCGAAAACGTCGACCAATTGCTGGCCGAGGAATCGCCGGCCGACGAGATCCGCGCCTTCGATTCGCTCGGCAACAACCTCGGCGCGCTGGGCTTCCTGATCGACATGCTCAGCTACCAGCCGGCGCTGGCCAAGCGGCTGTTCGTGTTCGATGCCGAACTCGGCGAGCTCAAGCCGCTGATGGGGCGGCAGGGCAGCGAAACCGGTGCGCCGGAAGCGGCGGCGGCGCCGGTGTCCTTTGCCTCGGCATCGGGGCCAGTCGCCGCCACCGAAACCGTGCTCAGCGTCGAGGAGGTGGATGCGCAGATCGCCGCCAAGCTGGCGGCGCTCGCGGCGCCCGGCAACCGCAGCAAGCCGGCGCCCTCGTCGATCGAGGAGTTCAGCCGCGCGACCGCCGACTGGACCGCGAAGATCACCGGCCCGGCCCCGCTCGAAGGGCTGCCCGACACCGAAGTCACCGAGCTCGAGGAGGACGACCTCCAGAACATCTTCCTGGACGAAGCGCGTGAAGTGCTGCACAACGGCCTGGCCGCAGTGTCGGTGCTGTCGTCCCGCCCCGATGACGACGGCGAACTGACGGTGCTGCGCCGTGCCTTCCACACGCTCAAGGGCAGCTCGCGGATGGTCGGACTGATGGATTTCGGCGAGGCCGCCTGGTCCTTCGAGCAGGTGCTCAACACCTGGCTGGCCGACCAGCGCCCGGCGACGCCGGAACTGATCGCCGGCACGCGCAGTGCGCTGACGGATTTCGCGAAATGGGTCGAAGCGATCGCCGCCAACCAGCCCCACGGCTGGCATTCGGCGCCCTTCCGCAGCATGGCCGAGTCGCTGCGCACCGGCGAGCCGCTGGTGGCCGCGCCGCGCGTGGCCGATGCTGATGCGCTGGTTGCGGCGGCACGCCACATCGCTGCCGAATCGCTGGCGGAGTCGCCGCCGCCGGCTGCGGAGCCCGTGGTGCTGCCGCCGCTCCCCGATCTGGAACTCGGTTCGATCGACTTTGAGCCCGAGCTGCCGCCGACCGAGGTGCCGATCGAGGAACCGGCCGCGGCGACGTCGGCCGCCGAAGCGCCCGACGCCGGCGCGATCCTGAAGGAGCCCTCCCGCGACGCGCTGGAGGAACCACGCACGCCGGACGACTTCACCTCGACGGACTTTCTCGATTTCGAAGGCGTTCCGGCGCCGGAGGGAGAACCGCTGGACCTGGGCGCGATCGAGGAGGTCGATTTCCTCGAGACCATGCACACCTCGCTCGAGCCCGCGGCCTACGCGCCGCCGCAAGCGCGGCCCGAGCCGGTGCCGGAAGCGCAAGCGCCGCGGGAAGCCGAGCCGGCCCTGGACTTCTCGTTGCGGCTGGAACCCGAAGCCCCGGCCGAGGCGCCGCAGGCAGCGCATGTCGAGGCCGAGGTCGAACCGGTGATCGAAGGGCTGGCGCTGGCGCCGGTCGCGGAGGCGGCCGAGGAAGAGCTTCGGCTGGAAACCGAGCCCGAACCGGTAGCGGAACCAAAAGCGGACGCAGAAGCAGAAGCAGAAGCAGAAGCTGTCGCCGCGCCGCCGATCGAGTTCGAGCCCGAACGCCCGGCCCTGCCGAGCGCCGATGAGCAGGTCAAGGTTATCGGGCCGCTGCGCATCGGCATCGCGCTCTACAACGTCTATCTCAACGAAGCCGACGAGTGGTCCCGCCAACTGGCCACCGAGGTCGGCGAATGGGCGCTCGAATCGCATCAGCGGGTGTCCGACTCCACGATCGGGCTGGCGCATTCGCTGGCCGGTAGTTCGGCGACGGTCGGATTCCACAGCCTGTCGGGCATGGCGCGCCTGCTCGAGGCCGCGCTGCAGCACCTCCAGATGCAGGGCCGCGGAACACCCCAGCAGGGTGCGGTGCTGGTCGGCGCCGCCGAGGAACTGCGCCGCTTGCTGCATCAGTTCGCGGCCGGTGTCCTCAAGGACCCGATCGAAGGCACACTGCGGGCGCTGCGCGAGGTTGCGGCCTCGGTGCTGCCGGCCGAAGCGGTCGAGACCCGTCCTGCCTATCCGCACCTGGTGCGCGATGCCATGGCCGACGTGGCGCTGGACGACGGTGGGGACGTCATCGACGTCGCCGACGCGGTCGACGTCGACCTGTTCCCGATCTTCGAGGAGGAGGCGGCAGAGCTGTTGCCGGCGCTCGGTGCCGCATTGCGCGAATGGGCGCAGCATCCCGAGGATTCCGCGCCGCGTTCGTCCATGCTGCGGACCCTGCACACGCTCAAGGGCAGTGCCCGGCTGGCGGGCGCGATGCGCCTGGGCGAGCGCGCACACCGGATGGAGTCCGAGATCGAATCGCTCGGCGCCACGGGCGCCGACCGCGTGTCGATCGAGCAGTTGCTGACGCGCTTCGATACGCTGCAGGCGACCTTCGATGCCTTGCGCGCCGCAGACGATGCGATCCAGACCGAGCTGCAGCGCGCCGTCGCTGCGCCGCCCCTTCCGGTCGCGCCCAAGGTCGAGCCAGCGCTGCCCGCCGAGGCCGCGAAAGTCGTGCAGGCTGAAGAGGCCGTGGCCGCAGCCCGGCCGGTCGCCGCGCGCGGCCTGGTGGCCGTGCCCTCGCCATCGGCCCTGACGCCGCTGCGCGCCGTTTCGAGCCAGGCGGTCCGCATCCGCACCCACCTGCTCGACCGGCTGGTGGCGCAGGCCGGCGAGGTCATCATCACGCGGTCGCGGCTCGAAGCCGAGATCGGCCAGCTGCGAAGCTCGCTCAGCGACCTGACCGGCAACCTCGACCGCCTGCGTCAGCAGTTGCGGGACATCGAGGTCCAGGCCGAGAGCCAGATGCAGTCGCGGCTGGCCCAGGCCAAGGACTCGCAACAGGGCTTCGACCCACTCGAGTTCGACCGTTTCACGCGGGTGCAGGAACTGACCCGCATGATGGCCGAGTCGGTCAACGACGTGGCGACCGTGCAGCGCACGCTGCAGAAGACGGTCCAGGCGACCGAGGACGACCTCAGCGCCCAGGCGCGCCAGACGCGCGAATTGCAGCGCGGGCTGCTGCGCACGCGGATGGTGGAGTTCGAGGGCATTTCCGACCGGCTCTACCGTGTGGTGCGCCAGGCATCCAAGGACACCGGCAAGCAGGTGCGGCTGGACATCACCGGCGGCTCAATCGAAATGGACCGCGGCGTGCTGGACCGCATGACGCCGGCCTTCGAGCATTTGCTGCGCAACTGCGTGGCGCACGGCATCGAGGATGCGGCGGTGCGTGAGCGGGCCGGCAAGGACGCCAGCGGCCTGATCGCCATCGAGCTGCACCACGAAGGCAACGACGTCTCGGTGAGTTTCCGCGACGACGGCGCGGGCCTGAACCACGAACGGATCATGGCGCGCGCACGGGCCCTCGGCCTGGTGGCCGAAGGCCAGCAGCTGAGCCCCGCGGAAGCGGCCGAACTGATCTTCCAGCCCGGATTCTCGACCGCCGAACAGGTGTCCGAGCTGGCCGGTCGCGGGATCGGCATGGACGTGGTGCGGGCCGAGGTCGCCGCGCTCGGTGGCCGTATCGAAACCCACAGCCAGCCCGGCCAGGGCACGGTCTTCAAGCTGGTGCTGCCGCTGACCACCGCCGTGACGCACGTGGTCATGCTGCGCGCCGGTGGCACATCGATCGGCGTGCCCTCCAACCTGGTCGAGCTCGTGCTGCGCGCGAGTGCCTCGGACCTCGAGTCCGCCTACCTCGATCAGCGCTATCCCTTCGGCGGCGAGCAGGTGCCCTTCTACTGGGCCGGTGCGCTGCTGCAGTCCTCGGCCCGCAGCGAGCGGGCAGCGGCCAAGGCCAACACCATCGTCATCGTGCGAAGCGCGGCGCAGCGCGTCGCCCTTCACGTGGACGAAGTCCTGGGCAACCAGGAAGTGGTGGTCAAGAACCTGGGCCCGCAGCTGTCGCGGCTGCCGGGCATGGCCGCCATCTCGGTGCTGGCCTCGGGCGCTGTCGCGCTGATCTTCAACCCCGTGGCGCTGGCCGCGGTGCATGGCGAGAAGGCCCGCGAGTTCCAGGCCGCCGCCCGCCGCCAGTCGGCGGCGCGCGGCACCGAGCCCGTGGCCGCGCCGACGCCGGTGGCGCCGCAGGTGCCGCTGGTGCTGGTGGTGGACGATTCGATCACGGTGCGGCGCGTCACGCAGCGGCTGCTGCAGCGCGAAGGCTACCGCGTGGCGCTGGCGGCCGACGGCCTGCAGGCGCTCGAACGGCTGCAGCAGGAGCGGCCGGCGGTGGTGCTGTCCGACATCGAGATGCCGCGCATGGACGGCTTCGACCTGGCGCGCAACATACGCGCCGACCAGTCGCTGGCCGACCTGCCGATCATCATGATCACCTCGCGCATCGCCGAGAAGCACCACGACCACGCGCGCGCGCTCGGCGTGAACCACTACCTCGGCAAGCCCTACTCAGAAGACGAACTGCTGCGGCTGGTGCGCAGCTACACCGGCGTCGATCTGCCGGCGGCGCTGGCAGCCTGACGGACTGCGCGGGCAGGGGGCCTCTTCAGCGCTTCGCGCGCGGCTCCTGCGCCTTCACCACGGCGTAGCGCTGCAGCGTGCGCTCGCGGGCCTCGGCGTGGTCGACCACCGGCTTCGGGTAGTCCACGCCGAGTTCGACACCCGCTGCCACCAGCTCGAGCGGCTTGGCGGTCCATGGAGCATGGATGGCTGCGTTCGACAGCTTCCCCAACTGCGGCAGGTAGCGGCGGATGAACTTGCCCTCGGGATCGAAGTGCTGGCTCTGCGTGACCGGGTTGAAGATCCGGAAATAGGGCTGGGCATCGCAGCCGCTCGAACTCGCCCACTGCCAGCCGCCGTTGTTCGAGGACAGCTCGAAGTCGTTGAGATGCTCGGCGAAGTAGCGTTCCCCGCGCCGCCAGTCGATGCCCAGGTCCTTGCAGAGGAAGCTCGCCACCACCATCCGCAGGCGGTTGTGCATGTAGCCGGTCTGGTTGATCTGCGCCATCGCCGCGTCGATCAGCGGGTAGCCGGTCCGGCCCTTGCACCAGGCATCGAATAACTGGTCGGCGTGCTTGCCGTGGTGCCACTGGATCCTGTCGTACTCGGGCCGGAAACTGCGCGATTCGCCGGCTTCGGCCACCTGCGGATGGTGGGCCAGGATCTGGAAGTAGAAGTCGCGCCAGATCAGCTCGCCGAGCCAGCTCGCCGCCCCGGCGCTGCCCTGAAGCGACAGCGGAAGCGCCAGCCCCGCGAGCTGCCGGATCGACACCGTGCCGAAGCGCAGGTGCACGCCGAGGTAGCTCGGGCCGCGCACCGCGGGGAAGTCGCGCGCCTGGTCGTAGCGGTCGATCCGCTGCAGGAAATCGCCCAGCAGCGCGGCCCCGCCCTGGCTGCCGGTGGGGATGTCCAGCGCCGACAGGTTGGTCGGCTCGAAACCCAGTTCGGCCAACGTGGGCACCGGGGCGCGCAGCGCGGCCGGAGGCGCCGTCAGCGCTTCCGCGTGGCGGCGCACCGGATAGGGCTTGAGATAGAAGGCATCGACCTTGGCCAGCCAAGCCCGCTTGTAGGGCGTGAAGATCGTGTAGGACTGGCCGCCCTGCGTCAGCAACTCGTCGCGCTCGAAGATCGCCTGGTCCTTGGCGGTATGGAAGGCAATGCCGGCGTTGGCCAGCGCGCCCAGCACCTTGGCGTCGCGGTCGAGCGCCCGGGGCTCATCGTCGCGGTTGGCGAACACCGCCTGCACCTCCAGCGTGCGCGCCAGCTGCGCGATCTCCTGTTCGGCGAGCGCATGGCGCACGATGAGCCCGCCGCCCAGGGCCTCGAGCTCCGCCTGCAGCTCGACCAGCGACTCGCGGATGAACTCCACCCGCCGGTCGACCCGCGGCAGCGGGTCGAGGATCGCGCGGTCGAAGACGAACACGCAGACCACCTGCCGGCAGGCGCGCAGCGCCTGATAGAGCGCCGCGTTGTCGTCCACGCGCAGATCCCGGCGAAACCACATCAGTCCTTTCGGATAGATCTTGTCGACGGCAAGTAAAATCGAAGGCATGGCCCTTGATTCTCCACGGATGAACCTCACGCATCATTTCCTGATCGCGATGCCGGGTCTCGAAGACAAGGCCTTCAGCCGCAGCGTGGTCTACCTCTGCGAGCACAGCGAGCGCGGTGCGCTCGGGCTGGTGATCAACAAGCCCAGCGACATCAATCTCGGCGTGCTGTTCGAGAAGATCGAGCTGCACCTGTCGCGCCCCGAACTTGGCAATGCGCCGGTGTTCCAGGGCGGCCCGGTGCAGACCGAGCGCGGCTTCGTGCTGCACGAGCCGGTGTTCGCGGACGCCGACAAGCCCAATGAATCCGTCTACGCCTCGACCATGACGATCCCCGGCGGCCTCGAGATGACCACCTCCAAGGATGTGCTCGAGGCGCTGGCCACCGGCGCCGGCCCGCGCAAGGTACTGGTGTCGCTCGGCTACGCGGCCTGGGGCGAGGGTCAGCTCGAATCCGAACTGGCCGAGAACAGCTGGCTCACGGTGGGCGCCGACCCGGCCGTGATCTTTGATACCCCGGTCGAGCAGCGCTACGACAAGGCGCTCTCGCTGCTGGGCCTGGAGGCCTGGACCCTGTCGCCAGATGCGGGGCATGCATGAGCGTTCAGGCGATGCCCGACCGCAGCATGCATTCCCCGTCCGTTCCCGCCCATTTCCAGAGTTTCCTGGCCTTCGACTACGGTCAGAAGCGCACCGGCGTCGCCAGCGGCAACCGCTTGCTGCGCACGGCCACCCCGCAGGCCACCATCAAGGCTGAGGGCGATGCCCGCTTCGCGCAGGTCGAGGCCCGGATCCGCGAATGGCAGCCCGACGCGCTGGTGATCGGCGTGCCGTACCACCCCGACGGCGCGCCCCACGAGAACACCCGGGCGGCCAAGCGCTTCGCACGACAGCTCCACGGGCGCTTCCAGCTGCCGGTGTACGAGGTCGATGAGCGCTACAGCACGACCGAGGCGCTGGCCGGCGGCGCCCGCGACGCCGATGCCGCCTCGGCCTGCATCATCCTTGAACAGTTCCTGAGGAGTCTCCCGTGAACGCAATCCCCGACGCCGAAGCGCTCTATCTCGAGCTGCTGCGCGGCGTGAAATCACTCATGCGCGCCGACACCCGCCTGGTCGGCATCACCTCGGGCGGCGCCTGGCTGGTCGAGCGGCTGCAGAAGGACCTGGGCCTGGCCGGCGCGCCCGGCATCATCTCCTCGGCGATGCACCGCGACGACTTCGCCCGCCGCGGCCTCGCCGCCAGCGCGCAGACCACGCTGCCCTTCGACGTCAACGGCGCCGACGTGCTGCTGCTCGACGATGTGCTCTACACCGGGCGCACCATCCGCGCGGTGCTCAACGAGCTGTTCGACTTCGGCCGTCCGGCCTGCGTGCGGCTGGCGATACTGATCGACCGCGGCGGCCGCGAGCTGCCGGTGGCGGCCGACTTCGCGGCGCAGAAGCTGGAACTACCCGCCACGCAATTGCTGGCCCTCGYCCGCAGCGACAGCGGCGCCTTCGCCTTCCAGGTAGAAGAAAGCAAATGAACCCCCACGCTCATCACTTCATGTATTCGCTGCCCCCCGAGGGGGCGCAGGCCTCCCTTGGGGCGGCCCGGCGGGAGGCCTGATGCTCTACAAACGAAACCCCCAGCTCAACAAGAACGGCGAACTGATCCACCTGCTCTCGATCGAGGGGCTGCCGAAGGACATCGTCACACATATCCTCGACACCGCCACCAACTTCGCCAGCGTCAGCGACCGCGAGGTCAAGAAGGTGCCGCTGCTGCGCGGCAAGAGCGTGTTCAACCTGTTCTTCGAGAACTCGACCCGCACCCGGACCACCTTCGAGATCGCGGCCAAGCGGCTGTCGGCCGACGTCATCAACCTCGACATCGCGCGCTCGTCGGCGACCAAGGGCGAGTCGCTGCTCGACACCATCGCCAACCTCAGCGCGATGGCCGCCGACCTGTTCGTGGTGCGGCACAGCGAGTCCGGGGCGCCCTATCTGATCGCGCAGCATGTGGCGCCGCACGTGCACGTGGTGAATGCCGGCGACGGGCGGCATGCGCATCCGACGCAGGGGCTGCTCGACATGTACACGATCCGCCACTACAAGAAGGACTTCTCCAACCTGACCGTGGCGATCGTCGGCGACGTGCTGCATTCGCGCGTGGCGCGCTCGGACATCCACGGCCTCACGACCCTGGGCTGCGCCGAGGTCCGCGTGGTCGGCCCCAAGACACTGGTGCCGAGCGACATGGCGCAAATGGGCGTGCGCGTCTGCCATACGCTCGAGGAAGGCATCAAGGACTGCGACGTGATCATCATGCTGCGGCTGCAGAACGAGCGTATGAGCGGTGCGCTGCTGCCGTCGTCGCAAGAGTTCTTCAAGACCTTCGGCCTCACGCCGGAGAAGCTGCAACTGGCCAGGCCGGATGCGATCGTCATGCATCCGGGGCCGATCAACCGGGGCGTCGAGATCGACTCCGCGGTGGTCGACGGCCGCCAGAGCGTGATCCTGCCGCAGGTCACTTTCGGCATCGCCGTGCGAATGGCGGTTATGAGCATCGTCGCGGGTAACGAAGCATGAGCAACATCCTGATCATCAACGGCCGGGTGGTCGACCCCGCTTCCGACCTCGACCAGCAGGCCGATATCGCGATCGCCGATGGCGTGGTGCAGGCCATTGGCAAGATCTCGCCTGAATTCCGCGCCGAGCGCACGCTCGATGCCCGGGGCTGCCTGGTCGTGCCCGGACTGGTCGACCTGGCGGCGCGGCTGCGCGAGCCCGGCTACGAGCACGAAGGCATGCTCGAGAGCGAAATGGGCGCGGCCGTGGCCGGTGGCGTCACCAGCCTGGTCTGCCCGCCCGATACCGATCCGGTGCTGGACGAGCCGGGCCTGGTCGAAATGCTCAAGTTCAGGGCCGAGAAGCTGCAGCGCGCCCGCCTGTTCCCGCTCGGTGCGCTGACGCGCGGGCTGGCCGGCGAGGTGCTGACCGAGATGGCCGAACTGACCGAGGCCGGCTGCATCGGCTTCGGCCAAGCCGAAGTGCCGCTCGGCAACACGCAGGTGCTGCAGCGCGCGCTGCAGTACGCAAGCACCTTCGGCTACACGGTATGGCTGCGCCCGCAGGACCGCGACCTCGGCAAGGGCGTTGCCGCCAGCGGGCCGCTGGCGACCCGGCTCGGGCTGTCGGGGGTGTCGGCAGCGGCCGAGACGATCGCCATCTTCACCATCGTCGAGCTGATGCGAAGCACCGGGGCGAGGGTCCACCTGTGCCGCCTGTCGAGCGCGGCCGGGGTGGCCCAGGTGCGCGCGGCCAAGGCCGAGGGCCTGCCGATCAGCTGCGACGTCAGCATCAATTCGCTGCACCTCGTCGACACCGACATCGGGTTCTTCGACAGCCGCGCGCGCCTCAACCCGCCGCTGCGCCAGCAGCGCGATCGTGAAGCGCTGTCGGCCGGCCTGGCCGACGGCACCATCGACGCGCTGGTGTCGGACCACACGCCGGTCGAAGCGGACGCCAAGACGCTGCCCTTCGCCGAAAGCGAACCTGGCGCCACCGGCCTCGAACTCCTGCTGCCGCTGGCGCTCAAGTGGGGCGAGCAGAGCGGCGCCGGCCTGCGGCGCGCGATCGAGGCCGTGACCGCCGCGCCCGCCCGGCTGCTGGG
>NZ_JBFUIU010000029.1:0-28495 GCF_056401695.1 Variovorax sp. P4_D9 | reverse complement strand
GGGCGGCGGCGGCGGCGGCGGGGGCGGCCGTGGCCGCTGACAGGAGACACACATGGCGCAATCGACACCACTCCAGCGCTTCGGGACTTCGCTCCTGAACGCCATCCTCTTCAAACGCTTCGTGGCGGCCGTGGCCATCACGCTCTCTCTCGCCTCGGGATCTTCGTTCGCGCAGCGCGCCTATCCGACACCGGAGGCGGCCGCGCAAGCGTTCGTCGATGCGGTTTCGCGCGTCGATGCCGCAGCCTTGGGCACGGTGCTCGGGCCCGACTGGCGGCGCTTCGTTCCGCCAGCCGGCGTTGACGCGGAAGACGTCTACACCTTTCTCGGCGCATGGGCCAAGCGGCACCAGGTCATTCTCGAGAATCCGGGCAAGGCTGTGCTTGCGGCCGGCGAAGGAGACTGGACCTTGCCGGTGCCGATCATCAAGAGCACCGCCGGCTGGCGCTTCGATCCGCGAGAAGGCGCCGACGCCATGCGCAGCCGGCGCATCGGCCGCAATGAGCTCGCCGCTATGCAGGCGGCGCTGGCCTACTTCGATGCCCAGAAGGAATACGCGCAGAAGGACCGGGACGGCAATGGCGTGCTCGAGTACGCGCAGAAGTTCGCGAGTTCACCCGGAAAGCACGATGGCCTCTACTGGCCCGACGCCGCCGGGCAGGACGAGAGCCCGCTCGGGCCGCTGTATGCCCCCCGCACGGCCGGCGAGGGCTACCACGGTTATCACTTCAAGATCCTCAAGGCCCAGGGCAAGGACGCACCGGGCGGCGCCTACGACTACGTGATCGGCGGCCGGATGCGGGGCGGCTTCGCGCTCGTCGCATGGCCCGTGCGCTACGGGGAGACGGGCGTGATGAGCTTCCTGGTCAGCCACGACGGCATCGTCTACGAGAAGGACCTGGGGCCGGGCAGCGACGCCGCCGCGCGCGCCGTGACGCGCTTCGATCCGGATCCGAGCTGGCGCAAGGTGATCGTGCCCGGAAGCTGAGTTGCGCCTGGCTGCCGCAGCCGGACATCTCGGTGCTCCGCCGTGAACCACTCTCCCCGGGACATCGAGGGCCCGTCGCCGCTGCGCTGGCTGCCGGGCTTGCGGGCGCTGCGCTCCTACGAACTCGCCTGGCTGCGGCATGACCTCACGGCCGGCCTGGTCTTGACCACGATGCTGGTGCCGGTCGGCATCGCCTATGCCGAGGCATCGGGCGTCGGCGGCATCTACGGCCTCTACGCGACCATCGTTCCGCTGCTCGCCTATGCGCTGTTCGGACCCAGCCGGATCCTCGTGCTGGGCCCCGACTCGGCACTCGCAGCCCTGATCCTGGCGGTCGTGGCGCCGCTGTCCGCGGGCGATCCCCTGCGCGCCATCGCCCTCGCGAGCACGATGGCGATCGTCTCCGGCGTGGTCTGCATTTCGGCCGGCCTTGCCAGGCTCGGCTTCGTGACCGAGCTGCTCTCCAAGCCGATTCGCTATGGCTACATGAACGGGATCGCGTTCACGGTGATCGTGAGCCAGATGCCGAAGCTGTTCGGCTTCTCGGTCGACGCCGAAGGCCCGCATCGCCAGCTCTGGGCTTTTGCCCAGGGCCTGCTGGCCGGCAAGCCGAATTCGACCGCGCTCGCGATCGGAGCCGTAACGCTCGCGGTCATTCTTGCCCTGTCGCGGCGGCCGCGGGTACCGGCCGTGCTGCTCGCGGTCGTGGCGGCCACGGTGGCGACCCATGCGTTCGACCTCGCCACGCGCGCCGGCATCTCGGTGCTCGGCGCCCTGCCCCAGGGCCTGCCGGCGCCCAGCCTGCCGATCATCGGCATGGACGACCTCACGCCGGTGCTGCTCGGCGGCCTGGCCGTGGCGCTGGTGTCCTTCGCCGACACCAGCGTGCTGGCGCGCGTGTACGCCGCGAGGATGGGCACGCCGCCCGCCCCGAACCAGGAAATGATCGGCCTCGGCGCCGCCAATCTGGCGGCCGGGTTCTTCCAGGGCATGCCGATCAGCAGCAGCGCATCGCGCACTCCGGTGGCCGAGGCCGCCGGCGCGCGCACGCAACTCACCGGCGTGGTCGGCGCCCTGGCCATCACGGCGCTGCTGCTGGTGGCGCCGAACCTGCTGCAGAACCTGCCCAGCGCGGCGCTCGCGGCCGTCGTGATCGCGGCAGCCATCGGCCTGATCGAGGTTGCCGACCTGCGCCGCATCTATCGCATCCAGCAGTGGGAGTTCTGGCTCTCGATGGTCTGCTTCGCCGGCGTCGCGCTGTTCGGCGCGATCCCCGGTATCGGCATCGCGGTCGTCATCGCGGTGATCGAGTTCCTTTGGGACGGCTGGCGTCCCCATTCCGCGGTGCTCGGGCGGGTCGACCGCATCAAGGGCTACCACGACATCGAGCGCTATCCCGAGGCCAGCCGGATCCCGGGCCTGGTGCTGTTCCGCTGGGATGCGCCCCTTTTCTTTGCGAATGCGGAGTTCTTCCGCGACCAGGTGCTGGCGGCGGTGGCGAGCTCGCCCACGCCGGTGCGCCGGATCGTGGTCGCGGCCGAACCGGTGACGAGCGTCGACGTGACCGCCGCCGACATCCTGGCGGAACTCGACGACACGCTGCTCGCCGAGGGCATCGAGCTGAATTTCGCCGAGATGAAGGACCCGGTGAAGGACAAGCTCAAGCGCTTCGGCCTTTTCGCGCGCCTGGGTGCCGAGCGCTTCTACCCGACGCTCGGCGAGGCTGTGCGGGGCTACCTGCGCAGCCACCCGGTCGACTGGGAAGACTGGGAAGACGAAGCCCCGGAGTCGGGTCCGGCGGAGGCCGGATAGCGTCAACGGCCGGGGCCGAGAGCGCGCCTCACCACCCGCACGGTGGCGTCGTCGGGACACTGCGATTCATGGAAGCCGAGACGCTTGGCGAGCCCGCGCATCGGCGCGTTGGTTGACAGGACATAGCCCTCCATGGACCGGAATCCATGCGCTTCGGCCGCTGCCACCAGCGTCTCCATGAGCCGCGGCGCCAGGCCCTGGCCTTGCCAGCCGTCGACGATCGCGATGGCGAACTCGCAGTGGTCGCTGCCGCGGTCCGAGGCATAGCGCGCCCCGCCGATGATGGATTCGCCGGGACCCTCTCCGGCGACCGCGACCAGCGCGAACTCCCGGTCAGGCAGCGGGTGCGTCGCCGCCTCGAGCATGGTGTCCGGAATCTCCCGCATCGTGGCCATGAAGCGCGTGTAGCGCGAGTCCGGCGACATGCGCTCGAAGGCGGCCTGCAGTCCCTTTTTGTCCCCGGGAAGGATTTCGCGCACGGTCACCCGGCGGCCATCGCGCAGCAGCACGGTTGCCGGAAGAACCGGGTCTGGCCGGGAATCCGCCGGGTCGTGCATGGCTAGAAGACCTCGGGGACGTAGCGGAACGGGTGATCCAGTTCCTCGTAGTCGCCGCGCCCCTGCCGTTTCGGCAGTTTGACCTTCTCGCGCGGCACGGATTGATA
The DNA here is from genome assembly GCF_056401695.1 of Variovorax sp. P4_D9. Taxonomy (NCBI): domain Bacteria; kingdom Pseudomonadati; phylum Pseudomonadota; class Betaproteobacteria; order Burkholderiales; family Comamonadaceae; genus Variovorax; species Variovorax sp. P4_D9. Next base: position 25,031 of record NZ_JBFUIU010000029.1, on the reverse strand, counting down.
GGGCACGTGCGCCAGCAGGTGCTTGATCAGGTTCAGGCGCGCGCGCTTCTTGTCGTCGGAGCGCACGATGAACCACGGCGCCGTCGGCAGGTCGGTGGCCTTGAACATCTCGTCGCGGGCGCGCGAGTAGTCGTACCAGCGGCTGTAGGACTTGAGGTCCATCGGCGTCAGCTTCCATATCTTGCGCCCGTCCTCGATGCGCGCCTCCAGCCGGCGGGTCTGCTCCTCGGGGCTGACTTCGAGCCAGTATTTCAGCAGGATCACGCCGGAATCGATGATCGCGCGCTCCACTAGGGGCGTCGCGGCGAGGAAGGCCTTGGCCTGCGCGTCGGTGCAGAAACCCATGACGCGCTCGACGCCGGCGCGGTTGTACCAGCTGCGGTCGAAAATCACGACCTCGCCGGCGGCCGGCAGATGAGGGATATAGCGCTGCAGATAGATCTGGGACTTCTCCCGCTCGGTCGGCGCCGGCAGCGCGAGGACGCGAAACACCCGCGGGCTGACGCGCTCGGTGATCGCCTTGATCGTGCCCCCCTTGCCCGCACCGTCGCGGCCCTCGAAGAGCACGCAGACCTTGAGCCCGGCGTGCTGTACCCACTGCTGCAGCTTGACGAGCTCGACGTGGAGCGCCCGCATCTCCTTGTCGTATTCCTTTCTTGACAGCGGCTTGTGCGCCGAGCTCTTGGCCTCGTCTTCGCTCCCCTGCGGGGCCGCTTCATGGGCGGCGTCGTCCTTGTGGGYCGTCTTTGCCTGGTGTTCCTTCTTCTCGCTCTTCGACATGATTGCCTCCATCGGTTGTTTCAAAAACTACAGCAGCCTCGCGGCCTCGTCGAACAGGTTTCGGGGTTTGGGCACGTCGACCCTGGCCACCCGCACCAGCGCGAACGCGCGCTCGCTCGGTGGGTCGCCCGGGACCCGGGCGATCTCCAGATCGAGCGTGTGGCCATCCTCCGTTCCCTGCTCAGGGAGAACGACGTTCATCCGGCTCAGGCGCAGGGTTCGGGGGTTGACGCGAATCAGGTTCCTGGCGTCCGCGAACACCTCGCACATGCGATCGAGCTGGCGGTCCAGCGCCTCGGAACGCGAGCCCAGGTTCTTGAGGGCCTGGTCGTTCTCCTCGCGCTGCGCGCGCAGGCGCGCCAATTCGCCGGCATCGACTTCGGCGTCGCCGCCGAGCACCGATTGCATGCCGACGCCTTGCCGCCCGAGCAGCCGCAATCGGGCCACGACCAGTGCGCGCTCCTGCTCCAGGTCGTCACGACGGGCGCTTTCCGCAGCGATCCCGGCGAGCGCCTCGATCGCCAGCTGGTCGACCATCCGGCGCTGGATCTCCTTCCTGAGGTCGGCCTCCGTTGCGCCACAGATCCTGATCTGGTGATCGCTGAAGCTCACTGTGGTCTGCGCGACATCCGAGCGCATGACATCGCCTTCCTGCGCAACGCCCAGCGTGCGGCGTTCGTTCATCGCCATCCCGAGCACGGCATAGGCCTCCGAAAGGCCTGGCTGCTGATCGAACAAGCTGGCCAGTTCCGTCGAGCGGCCGAGTGTGGGTCCGACATCGTCCGCAGCGCCGAAGAACGCGCGAATATAGGAGTCGGAGGCCCAGCTTGCCGGGCTCAAGGCGTGCGGCGAAGGAAACCCCGCCACCAGCTCGCGCAAGTGTTCCGCCGCCTGCGCGATCGCCGACCTCAAGCGAGCTTCATGGCCTTGCGCCAATCGCAGCCGCGGGCTAAGGTCGATGACGCGAGCCACCATGCGCTCGACTTCCTCGTCCCGCGGCGCGTGCTTTTGCTTGTCGCCAAACAGGCGGCCGATGAGTCCCATGGCGCGTCCCTCCAGGCTGATCAGGCGAAGTCGTCGCTCAGGATCTGCGCATTGATCCGGCCCTTCCTCCAGTACATGTTGTGGATCCTTTCCTTGAGCTTGTGCAGGCCATCCGGATGCACATCGCGGAAGGTCAGCACCACCGCGGGTCGCGAGCCGTCGCCCGGGACATGCTGGATCTCGTCGAAGGCCGGAAACCCGTACTTCACCAGGAAGGCCTTGACCTCCTCGTCGGTGGTGCCGTTTTCGATATTTCCCAACAACAGCCGTGCCATCTCGAATCTCCTTGGAAGCTGAATTTGCTACGCCATGATGTGAACGCCGCCATCGACGTACAGCGTTTCACCCGAGAGCCGCCGCGCGTAAGGCGTCGCAAGGAACGCGCAGGTGAAGCCGACATCCATGATGTCGACCAGCTCGCCGAGCGGAGCGCGCTGCGCCGCCTCGGTGAGCAACAGGTCGAAGTCCTTGAGCCCGCCGGCCGCCCGGGTCTTGAGCGGACCGGGGGAGATCGCATGAACCCGGATCCCCTGGGGGCCGAGCTCGTAGGCCAGGTAGCGGGCCGACGCCTCGAGGGCCGCCTTGACCGGCCCCATCACGTTGTAGTTGGGAACCACCTTGTTGGCGCCGTGGTAGGACATCGTGAACATCGTGCCGCCGTCTTTCATCAGGGGAGCGGCCAGCCGGGCCATCCGCACGAAGGAATGGCACGAGACGTCCATCGCCTGGGCGAAGCCCTCGGCGGAACATTGCAGCAAGCCCCCCTGCAGATCCTCCTTCGGTGCCCATGCGATCGAGTGCACCACCACGTCGAGCCGGCCCCATTCGCTCTCGATGCGCCCGAAAAGCGCCTCCAGCTCGCCGGCTTTGGAAACGTCCAGCGGCATCAGGATCGGCGCCTCGAGGGCGGTCGCCAGCGGCTCGACATGGGCCTTGGCCTTCTCGCCGGCGTAGGTGATGGCCAGATCGGCGCCCAGCTCGCGAAAGGCCGCTGCGCAGCCGTAGGCGATCGAGTGCTCGTTGGCGATCCCGCAGACCAGCACCTTGGCGCCCTTGAGCAACGGGCGTGGCAATTCAATCGTCATCATCATTCCCCGATCTGATCACATGGTGGGTATGTCGGGCGATCATCCACTCCTCGTTGGTGGGGATCACCCACGCCGAGACCCTGCTCGACGGCGTGCTGATGCGCGGGCCGTGGGCTTGGTTGGCCTCCGGATCGAGCTCAACGCCGAGCCAGGCGGCGTCGCGGCAGACGCGCTCGCGCAGCGCCGCTGCGTGCTCGCCGATCCCGGCGGTGAACACCAGCGCGTCGATGCCCTGCGTCGCGGCAGCCAGGGATCCGAGTTCGCGACCGATCCGGTAGGCATAGAGATCGATCGCGAAGCGGGCGCGGGCGTCGTCGCTGGCCAACAGCACCCGCATGTCGCTCGACTGGCCCGAGACGCCCAGCAGCCCGGATTTCTTGTAGATCAGCTCCTCGACCGCGCTCGCGTCCATCCGCATTTCGTTCAGCAGATAGAGGATGACGCCCGGATCCAGATTGCCGCTGCGCGTGCCCATCGGCAATCCGTCGACCGCGGTGAAACCCATCGTGCTTGCCAGGCTGCGCCCGGCCGACATCGCGCACATGCTGGCGCCGTTGCCGAGGTGCGCGACGATCGTGCGGCCCGCCGCCGCCTTCGGATCGAATTGCGGCAGCACGCTGGCGATGTATTCGTACGACAGGCCGTGGAAGCCGTAGCGCCGCACGCCGAGGTTAGTGATCGAGGAGGGCAGCGCAAAGGCCTGCGCCACCTCGGGCTGCCCGCGGTGGAAGGCGGTGTCGAAGCAGGCCACCTGGGGCAGGTCCGGCCGCTCCCTCGCGACGACCTCGATGGCCTTGAGGTTGTGCGGCTGGTGCAGGGGGGCCAGCGGAATCAGCGTCTGGAGGGCCGAAACCACCGCCGGAGTGACCCGTGTCGCCTGCGAGAACCCGAGCCCACCATGGACGACACGGTGGCCGACGGCGGCCAGTTCGTAGCCTTCGTGGTGTTCATGCAGGAAGGTCGCCAGGTGGCCGATGGCGCCCGCATGCCCCAGCTCGACCCCCTCGCCCCATGCCTTGGCGCCGACCTCCGTGCCGTGGCCGTCCACGGCCGCGAACCGCGGCGCGGTGAAGATCCCCTCGACCTGGCCGCGCAGGACCAGATCGAGCGCCTGGCCCTGCAACGCGAAGGCGCTGAACTTGATGCTCGACGAGCCCGCGTTCAGCACCAGGATGACGTCGGTCATGGCCTCACCCCATCACCGCGGTGCTCTCGCGGCGGGCCTTGGCGACCATCGCGGCAACGGCGCACGACGCCAGCCGCGCAATCAGCGAGTCGGCCCGGCTGGTCAGGATGATCGGCACCCGGGCGCCGAGCACGATGCCGGCCGCGTCGGCGCCGGCCAAGAAGGACAGGCTCTTGGCCAGCATGTTGCCGGCTTCCAGGTCCGGCACCACCAGCACGTTGGCACGGCCGGCGACCGGCGAATCGATCTGCTTGATCTTCGCGGCCTCCAGATTGATCGCGTTGTCGAGCGCCAGCGGGCCGTCGACCACCGCGCCGGTGATTTGGTGCCGATCCACCATCTTGCACAGGGCGGCGGCCTCGACGGTCGACGTCACCTTGGGATTGACCGTCTCCATCGCCGAGAGAATGGCCACCCGCACGTCCTCGATCTGCAAGGCATGCGCCAGGTCGATCGCGTTCTGCACGATGTCGACCTTGTCCTCGAGCGTCGGCGCGATGCTGATGGCCGCATCGGTGATGATCAGGGCCTGTTCGTAGCTAGGCACGTCCATTACGAAGCAATGGCTGATGCGGCGCGCGGTGCGCAGGCCGCCATCGCGCTTCACCACGGCGCCCATCAGTTCGTCGGTGTGCAGGCTGCCCTTCATCAGCGCTTCGGCCTTGCCCTCGCGCACCAACTGGACCGCCGCTTCCGCCGCCGCCTTGCTGTAGGGGGCATCGACGATGGGATAGCCGGAGATGTCCACTCCGAGCGACTTGGCCAGGGCCTCGATGCGTGCGCGCGGGCCGACCAGGATCGGCGCGATCAATCCGAGCTTCGCGGCCTCGTGCATTCCTTCGAGCGCGCTCTGGTCGCACGGATGCACGACGGCCGTCGGCGTCGGGGGCGTCCCCTGGCAGGCGTCGATCAGGCGCTGGTACTTCTCGTGATTCGCGCTCATGACGAGGCCCTCTTCCTTCGCACCGGCGCGGCCTTGCGGAACGCGACGGCAAGAACAACGCTGCCGACGGCGAGCGAAAAATGTCTGCGGGTGCTGTTCATGGAGTTGTCCTCGGAGGGGCGCCGTCAATGATGATGTTGTTGCGGCGATCGCCGGGCATTCTCATGGGTCGCTCATGTCATTGTGGGAACCGGGAACGACGAGCGCCTTGACATCGATCAACCCAGGCGAGGTGAACCCTCGCTCGCATCACTGCTTCTGCGGCTGTTGCTGCTGCTTGTTGCCTTTGATGTTGCCGGCCACTCCCCCGGCCACGGCGCCGATGGCTGCGCCGGTCCAGCCGCTGCCGCCGGAAATGGCCGCGATGCCGGCGCCGGCCGCGGCCCCGATAGCCGCACCGCTGGCCGTCCCCTGCTGCTGAGGGGTCATGTTGGTGCAAGCGGTCGCCAGCGTGGCCGCGCCAATCGACACGATGAGTGCAATGCGATTCATGGTCTTCTCCGTCAGGTCTACTTCGACAGGCCGGGCACGACCATCTCGAACCAGAGGGTCTCGACGATCGGCCGCTGCAGCTGGTCCGGATGCGCGGCGTACCAGCGGTCGAGTCCGTCGCGCACGGTGTCGAGCGTCTGGCCCTTGAGCCCCCTGACCGCCCTCGGGATAAGGCTCTGGCTGTCGGGCGGCGCATTGCCGGCTTGGTAAGCGGTCTCGACCTGCATCACGTTGGCCAGCCCGATGAGGTAGACCCGTTTCATTGGCTCGGTGGACCGGGTCCACTGCTCGCCGGTGACCAGGGGGATCTCCTGGGCGCGGGCGCTGCCCCAGCTAATGGCCGCGGCGACGAGCACCGGGACCATCATCAGCCGCCACTTCTGTTCCGTATCCATCTTTCACCTCCAAGCGAGACGTTGAACGCGGTGCTCGACGAGCACTCCCTGCCGGCACGAGCCAGGACATCCGGCTCAACGGTCGGTACAACATGGCGAGGCCGCCACGGCCATGGCCGGCAGGTCGAAACCGCCGCCCAGGGCCAGATAGAGATTGGTGCGCTGGGCCAGCTGCTCAGCCTGCACATGCAGGCGCGCGGTACGTGCCGCGTAAAGCGCGAGCTGGCTCTGCTCGACCGTGCGCAAGTCGACGGAGCCGACGCGGTACTGGGTCCGAGCCATGTCGAGCGCCTCCGCGCTGTCGCGCACGGTCGCCGCGAGGATGGCGTCGCGTTCGCGCAGCGTCGACTCCGCGCCCAGGGCGTTCTCGACTTCACCGAAGGCCTTCTGGCCCGCGCGCGCGTACTCGGCGACCGCCTGCTTCTGCTCGGCCGACCGGATCTCGACCTGCGCGCGCAGCGCCCCGCCCTGGTAGAGCGGTGCGATCAGGTTGGCGCCGAGGCTCCAGACCGGGCTGTTCACGTCCTTCAACACGATCAGCTCGCTGGTCACGTTGCTGCCGCCCGCGGTCAGGCTGATCCTCGGAAGCTGCGCCGCCTTGGCTTCGCCGACGCGATTGAAGGCCGCCGCAACGCGGCGCTCCGCTGCCACCACGTCGGGCCGCCGCTCCAGCAGCTCCGAGGGCATGCCCACGGGCAGCGGCGGGGGCATCGGCGACAAGCGGTCGGCGACCGCGATCTCCGCCGCCGGATAGCGGCCGAGCAGCAGTTCGAGCGCGCGCCGCGCCTGTTCGCGTGCCAGCTCGACCTGCTTCAGCGTATCCCGATACGGGCCGACGCTCGCGCGAGCCTGCGCCACCGCCTGGCCGCTGCCGCTGCCGACGCGCAGCCGGTCCTCGGCCATCCGGAGCAGGATCTCCGACGAGCCCAAGGCGTCCTGCGCGATCACGCGCTGCATCCCGGCCTCGACCGCCAGGAACCAGGCCTTGGCCACCGTCGCCGTCAGCGACTGCCGGGCGTACGCAAAGTCGGCGTCGGCCGCCGCGGACTGCTCGCGGGTCGCCTGCCGCGCATAGCGCAGGCGGCCCCAGACGTCGAGTTCCAGCGATGCGTTGAGGAAGATCCCGTCGAGGCCGCCGCCACCGCCCGACTTGCCGCCGCCCAGGCCGACCACGCCCACCGAGGGAAGCAAGGCCCCGGACGCCACCTTGACGTACCCGGCCGCCTGCTCGACCCGCGCCGCCGCGACCTTCAGGTCGGCGTTGTAGGCCAGGGCCTCATTGACCAGCGCCGTCAGCGCGGGCTCCTCGAAGCCCGCCAGCCAGCCGTCGGCCACCGGCGCCGAGACGCCCCCGCCGGCCCTGTAGGCCTCGGGCGGGGCAGCCTGGGGCAAGACCTCCTGCTGCAGTTCGGCCATGGTCGGCGGGGCCTTGAGCGCACAGCCCGACACCGCGGCCGCCAGCGCCGTCGCGAACGTCCATCGTCGAAGCGAAGGTGTGCGCATCAGTGCAGCTTCAGGACGAGGTAGTTGGTGATCGCGCCGACGCGAAGGATCACCATGCGGATGATGTGGATCATCTCCACATGCTCGGTGTAGATCGCACCCTGGCCATCCGCGCCGGCGGCGAGGAACAGCCCGGCGTCCTTCTCGTCGACGATGAGCTTGACGGGGAACCGGCCCGGCACCTGCGGATACACACCTGTCTGCGGGATCGTGCCCGAAACCGGCACCTGCCCCTGCCCCTGCGCCCAGACGATGGAATCGACCTTGGCCGCGATGATCTGGCCCGGATAGGTCGCGAGCGTGAATTCGGCCCGATCGCCCGGTTCGACAAGCCTCAACTCGTTCTGGGCGTAGAGCGCGACCACCTGGTAGGTCTCCTCGACGAAAGTCATCGCGGGCGACAGCGGTATCGAAACCACGAAAGAGCCCGGCCGGAGCTGGACGTTGATCGCATAGCCGTTGGACGGTGCGAAGACGGCGGTCTGGTCGAGGTTCCACTGTGCGTTGCCGAGGTCCGCGCGGCTGATGTCGACCTGCGCCTTGGCGGTCGCGAGCTGGGCGCGCGCCAAGGCAACCGATGCCTGCTCTCCGTTGACCTGACCCGAGAGCTTCTGCGAGACCTGCGCCTCGTTGGCCGTTGCCGTCGAGATCTGGCCCTGCAGGTCGGCCAGGTTGGACTCCGCCTGTTCCAGCGCGAAGCGATCACCGGCGCCGGTGGCCACCAATTCACGGTTCTGGCGCACACGCAGCCGTGCCAGCTCCAGCTTCGGCTGCAGCGACCGGACCTGACCCGTGGCGCTCTTGAGTTGCTCCTGCAATTGCCGCGCGCCGGCCGAAGCATCGACCAGGGCCGCGCCTGCCTGCGCGAATTTCGCCTCGTCCGCGACGAGCCTCGCCTTGGCGGCGTCGAGCTCGTTCTGGTATTGGGTCGGGTCGATGCGGAACAGCAGTTCCCCCTTCTTCACCAGCCGATTGGGCTCGACCGGCACCTCCAGCACGCGCCCCCGCACCTGCGGCACGATCTGCACCACGTACTTGATGACCCGGACATCGGCCGTCGAAGGGGCGACGACATTGAGCGTCAGGATCAATGCGGCCATCGCGACGATCGGGATGATCACCACCGTGACCTGCGTCGCGGTGTTCCACGGCAGCCACTTCAGCTTGATGAAGAAGAGCCAGACGAAGAAGGCGTAGATGGCAAGGAGCAGTGCTTCCATCAGGTATTCGCCTCTCTTGCGACGGCCGCGTCGACCGAGGCCGGCGACACTGCGCTCAGGTCCCTGCGCAACTGCTTGAGGTCGGCCGTCAATGTGCCCTTGGCGTCCATCACATCGAGTTCTTCGCGCAGGTGCGCGATCTCATGCTCCAGCAATTCGCCCGCGCGGGCCTTTTCGCCCGCCTCGTGGAAGTAATCGTCGTGTTTCTCGGTGCCGTAGGCCGCCCGATAGCCCACTGGCTTCACGTAGGCCCACAGCCAGGCGATCGGCCACAGCATGCCGCCGAAGAACAACGACAGCAGGCAGAGCGTCTTGATCGCGTCCCGCTGGGGATGATGCCGCTTGTGCGCGATCTTCTCCGGCATGACATGCACCATCCAGAACAGCACGATGCCGGCGATCGGGACCACGAAGATGATGAACCACGCGAGGCCCGTTGCCGCCGAGGCCATCATCTCGGGCGGAAGAAACGATGCGTTCGCATTCAATGGGGCCGCCAGTCCGGACGCGCCCAGCAAGGCGAAGCGGAGCCGCAGGCTTCGGCGGCGGGGCTCCCCCTCGCGATTCCTCGATGTTTGATCCATGACGGTCTCCTGCGGGAGGCGAAGCCGGCCCGCCCTGACGATGCGACAGATGCTAGGGGAGTCCCGAGGTAGCCAATTGAGAATTGTCAAGTGCCAAAGGCGAAAGTCGCCCGACGATCACCGAACTCGATTTCCCCGGCGCGCACGGAACGGAGACTGGAGACAAGATGAAACGACTCACGGCCATCGCCGCCGCCGTCGCGCTCGCGATGAGCGGTGCGGCACAGGCGCAGTCCAACGAGGAACTCAAGGCCCAGCTGGAGCAGGCGTTGAGGACGATCCAGGATCTTCAGAGTCGCGTGACGGTCCTGGAGCAGAAGGCGCCCCCTGCCGCTGCACCCGCCAGCGCGTCGGCGGCGCCACCTGCGGCCGGTGCCCCATCCGGCCTCGCCGCCTGGGCGCCGGTGGTGTCGGTGGGCACGCGCGCCGAAGACGGCGCGCCAGACGCGGACAAGGCAAGGGTCGAATTCTACGGTCAGGCGATGATCGACACGATCTACGACTTCAAGCGCATGAACCCTGACTGGCAGGCAACGCTGCGGCCATCGCAGATCCCGATCATTTGCCCCGGCTCGCCAGGTTGCGGCAAGGACGGCTCGACCATCTTCAGCATCCGTCAATCGAGCCTGGGATTCAAGTCCTTCATCCCCACCACGTACGGCGAGATCAAGACCGACCTGAGCTTCGACCTCTTCGGCAGCAACGGCTCGACACAGGTCCACTGGCTCAACGCCTGGGCCGAGCTGGGCATGTACGGCGTCGGCCAGACCTATTCAAACTTCATGGACATCGATGTGTTTCCGAACACCATCGACTATTGGGGACCGCCGGGCATGGTCTTCGTGCGCAACCCGCAGTTGCGTGTCACGCCCTACCGCAAGGATGGCCTGAGCGCGGCGTTCTCGCTGGAGTCGCCCAACTCGGCGATCGACACCGGCAGGATCACGCGTGTGGACCCGGCGTTCGGCTCCGGCATCACGGGGTGGAACCGCGCGCCGGACGCCGTCGCCACCGTGCGGTTCGACCAGGATTGGGGCCATATCCGTGCCAGCGCCATCGTTCGCGAGGTGGGCTATCAGAACACGATCAGCATCAACGGACAGCCTTCGGGATCGAAGACAGGCTACGGCCTGAACCTCAGCGGCACCTACAACGTGTTCGGCAAGGACAAGATGAGCTGGCAGGTCGTGAGCGGCCAGGCGATCGCGAGCTACATGAACGATGGCGGCGTGGACCTCGCTCCGAGTGCAAGCCTGCAGGCCGAAACGGTTCCATCCCTGGGATGGGTCGCCTACTACAACCACGCCTGGAACGACAAATTGAGCAGCGCCATCGGCTATAGCGAGCACCGGCAGAACAACACCGGAGGCCAACTCGCCACTGCCTTCCACAAGGGCAGCTACTCGTCGGTGAACCTGTTGTTCGCGGCATCCAAGAACATGCTGCTCGGCGGCGAGTTCATCTGGGGTCGCCTCGAGAACAAGTTCGGCTTGTCGGCCATCGATTACCGGTTTCAGTTCTCGACGAAGGTCACGTTCTGATCGACGCCCATCCGGCGAGGAATTTCATGCAATTCAAGTCGACCTTTCCAATCCTCATCGCGCATCGTGATGTTGGCGCTCAGAGCGTCGCGGGTGTGCGGCTGCGGCAGATCCAACAGGAACTCGAACAAGGAGGTTGGAGGATTATCGCCGTCGACAACGAGTCCGACGCCGGGATCGTCGCTGGTACCCACCGTGGACTTGCGGCCATCGTCTTTCGTGTCGACGCTGCACAAGTCGACCCTGCGGCGGCCAAGCGACTCATCGATCTGATGGACGCCGTCCACCAGCGCGCCCCGGGCCTGCCGATCGTAGCGCTCGGCGAATCTGCAACGCTGCAAGGCAAGTCGCCGAAGGCGGTGCAGGCGCTGCGCAACCTTCACAGCATCCTCTACCTCTACGAGGACACGGTGTCGTTTCTGGCGCGCCAGATCATGCGCGCGGCCGACGACTACCTCGAGAACCTGCTGCCCCCGTTCTTCAAGACTCTGACACGGCACGCGGAGCGCTCGGCATACTCATGGCACACGCCTGGCCACGCAGGCGGCGTCGGCTTCCTGAAATCGCCGGTGGGCTTCGCACTGCACGAGTTCTTCGGCGAGAACACGGTGCGTTCGGACTTGTCGATCTCGGTGCCCGAACTGGGCTCCCTGCTCGACCACACCGGTCCCGTGAAGGAAGCCGAGGCCTACGCGGCGCAGGTCTTCGGTGCCGACCACACCTATTTCGTAACCAACGGCACGTCGACCGCCAACAAGATCGTCTGGCACTCGATGGCCGGGCGCGATGACCTGGTGATCGTCGACCGCAATTGCCACAAGTCGCTGTTGCACGCGCTGATCATGACCGGCGCCACGCCGATCTACTTCACGCCGGCACGTAACGACTACGGAATCATCGGCCCCATCGGGCTGGACCAGTTCTCGCCCGAATCGATCCGCAAGAAGATCGCCGCCAGCCCGCTTGCGCGCGGCGCGAAGGGCAGGGTGCGCATTGCCGTGGTCACCAACTCGACTTACGACGGCCTTTGCTACAACGCCGAGAAGATCAAGGCCCAAGTCGCCGACCAGGTCGACGCGCTGCACTTCGACGAGGCCTGGTACGCCTATGCCGCATTCCACGAGTTCTATGCCGGCCGGCACGCGATGGGCGTGCCGCGCGGCCACCCGCGCGCCGATCACACGCTGGTGTTCGCCACGCACTCGACGCACAAGCTGCTGGCCGCGTTCTCGCAGGCGTCGATGATCCACATCCAGGAATCCGAGAAGCGGAAGATCGACACGACGCGCTTCAACGATGCCTTCATGATGCACGGCTCCACCTCGCCGCACTACGGGATCATCGCTTCMCTCGACGTCAGCTCGGCCATGATGGAAGGCGCGAGCGGCCGATCGATCGTGCAGGAGACACACGACGAGGCGATGAACTTCCGAAACGCCCTGGCCGCCATCGGCGAAAACTTCAAGAAGTCGGATTGGTGGTTCAAGGTCTGGCAACCCGAGGGGCTGGACCTGGACAAGCCGCTACAAACGGAAGATTGGGTGCTGGACCCCAAGGCCGACTGGCATGGCTTCGGAAACCTGGCCAAGGACTACGTGATGCTCGACCCCATCAAGGTCACGTTGCTCACCCCCGGCCTCGGAAAGGGTGCGAAGCTTGGCAAGAGCGGCATTCCTGCCGCGGTAGTCAGCAAGTACCTTTGGGAGCGTGGCCTGGTGGTCGAGAAGACCGGGCTCTACAGCTTCCTGATCCTTTTCTCGCTCGGCATCACGCGCGGAAAGTGGAGCACGATGGTCGACGCGCTCGTCGACTTCAAGACGGACTACGACCGTAACGGGCCTCTGGCGAAGACGCTGCCCGGCGTGGCAGCCGCCGGGGCGCGTGCGTATGGTGGCTGGGGGCTGCGCGACCTCTGCGATGCGGTGCACGCCTGCTACCGCGACAACGATACCGCGCAGGCCATGAACGCGATGTACACCGATCTGCCGGAGCCTGCAATGAAGCCGTCCGATGCCTACGACCGGCTGGTGCATGGCGCCGTCGAGCCGGTGCCTATCGAGGCTTTGAAGGGCCGCATCGCCGCGGTCATGGTCGTGCCCTATCCGCCGGGCATTCCGCTGATCATGCCCGGCGAGCGCTTCATGACCGACTCGATCGTCGAGTACCTGAAGTTCGCGCGCGACACCGACGACCGCTTCCCCGGCTTCGAAGCCGACATCCACGGACCGCGGTACGAAGTCGACGACAAGGGCCACAAGCGCTGGCTCGTGGATTGCGTCAAGGAATAGGAAACAGGGACTAGCGAACAGGAAGAGAGGAAGAGGCTCATCATGATTCCGCGCTCCGTCAAGGCACCGACCATTCCGATCCCGTTCCACAAGCTGCTGAAGGTGGTGGCGGTCGTCGATCGGCACAACCCGCAGACACAGCAGCTGATCGATCACATCAGAAGCGAGAACTACGAGGTCGAGATCTGCGACACCTTCGAACGCGACCTTAGCGAAGACGCCTCCGTCGGCGCCTACATCGCCCTGGTCGACGGCGAGCGCCGCGAAGGCGCGCGCACCGCGGCGCATGCGGTTCGCGCATTGGGCTTCCGCACGCCRCTGTGGGCACTGGCCGACTCGCACCGCATCGCCGACGTCGCCGTGCTCGGCATGACGGGCGAGGTCGACGGCTACATCTACCTCGGCCAGCAGACGCCGGCCTTCTATGCCAAGCAGGTGATCGCCGGCCTGGTCGACTACGGCATGTCGCTGCTGCCGCCCTTCTTCGGCGGGCTGATGGCCTACGACTCGGCTGCCAACATCGCCTTCGACTGCCCCGGACACCAGGGCGGCCAGTTCTTCCAGAAGTCGCCGACCGGGCAGATCTTCTTCAAGTACTTCGGCGAGAGCATCTTCCGCAACGACCTTTGCAATGCCGATGTGGACCTCGGCGACCTGCTGATCCACGAGGGCGCGGCGCTGCAGGCGCAGAAGGAAGCGGCCAAGGTGTTCGGCGCCGACCGCACCTATTTCGTGCTCAACGGCACCAGCACCTCGAACAAGGTGGTGACCAACGCGGTGCTCAAGCGCGGCGACCTGGTGCTGTTCGACCGCAACAACCACAAGTCGCTGCACCAGGGCGCGCTGGTCGGCGCCGGCGCCATCCCGGTCTTCCTGCCGACGGCGCGCAATGCCTTCGGCATGATCGGCGCGGTCGATTGGGAGGCCTGGGACGAGGAATACCTGCGCGAGCAGATTCGCAAGAACCCGCTGGTCAAGGATCCGGACCTGCACAAGGCCGAGCGGCCGTTCCGGCTGGCCTGCATCCAGCTCGCCACCTACGACGGCACCATCTATAACGTGCGCAAGGTGCTCGAGAAGATCGGCCACCTGTGCGACTACGTGCTGTGGGACGAGGCCTGGATCGGCTACAACGCCTTCCACCCGCTGTTCGAAGACCACAGCCCGATGCGCATCGCCGACCTCGGTCCGCAGATGCCGGGGCTGTTCTCGACACAGTCGGTGCACAAGCAGGGCGCGGGCTTCTCGCAGGCCTCGCAGATCCACAAGCGCGACGAGCACATCCATGGCCAGCGCCGCTATATCGAGCACAAGCGATTCAACGAGTCGTTCCTGATGCACGCCTCGACCTCGCCCTTCTATCCGCTGTTCGCCTCGCTGGACGTCAATGCGCGGCTGCACGCGGGCAAGGCAGGCGAGATGCTGTGGGACCGCTGCATCGACCTCGGCATCGAGGTGCGCAAGAAGCTGCGCGAGTTCTGCCATCACTACGTCGAGGTCGGCCACAGCCCGGAGGAGCAGTGGTTCTTCGATCCCTTCGTGCCCGACCGGGTGACGGTGAGCCGCTCGCGCTTCGCCGCCGATGCGACCGACGTGCCCTGGGAAGACCTGCCCACCGAGCTGATCAAGCACGAGCAGCAGTGCTGGAACTTTCAACCCGAGGCCCGCTGGCATGGCTACCAGGGCTATGCGCCGGGCTATGCGATGGTCGACCCGAACAAACTCACACTGCTCACGCCGGGCATCGACCGCGCGACCGGCGACTACCTGGACTTCGGCGTGCCGGCCACCGTGGTCGCCAACTTCCTTCGCGAGCAGCGCGTCGTGCCGGAGAAGTGCGACCTCAACAGCATCCTGTTCCTGATGACGCCGGCCGAGGACGAAAGCAAACTCAACACGCTGATCGCCAAGCTCGTCAAGTTCAAGAACCTGTGGGACGAGGACGCGCCCTTGTGCGATGTGCTGCCCACGCTGTACGCCGCCCACAGCCAGCGCTATGCCGGCTACAGCCTGCGACAGGTCTGCAACGAGATGCACGACTTCTACCGCACGCGCCGCGTCAAGGACCTGCAAGGCCGCTGCTTCCGCGGCGAGTGCTTCCCCGAACTCGCGATGTCGCCGAAGGACGCCTACGAGGCGCTGGTCGACAACAACGTCGACTACGTGCCGCTCGACCAGGTCAGGGGCCGCGTCTCGGCCACGCTGGCGCTGATCTATCCGCCCGGCATCGGCGTCGTGGTGCCGGGTGAGCGCTGGGACGAGCGCGCGCAGCCGATGCTCGACTACTTCCTGGCCTTCGAGGAATCGTTCAACCGCTTCCCCGGCTTCAACTACGAAGTGCAGGGCGTGTTCCAGGAAAAGGTCGACGGCCGCATCCGCTTCCATACCTACGTGGTCCGCGAGTGACCGCACCCTCTCTCAACCCAGGAGAAGTCCCCATGGCAGACGCACAGAAGAAGATGAGCGTGACGCAGCTCACATTCATCGTCACGGTGAACATGATGGGCTCCGGCATCATCATGCTGCCCGCCAACATGGCACAGGTCGGCGCGATCTCATTGCTGTCATGGGTCGTGACGGCGATTGGGTCGCTGGCCATCGCCTACGGCTTCGCCCAAGCGGGCATCTTCAACCAGCGAACCGGCGGCCTGGCGGCCTACGCGGAGGACGCTTACGGCAAGGACGGATACTTCCAGGTCTTCTTCTTGTACTTCATCTCGCTGGCCATCGCCAACGTGGCGGTGGCGAGTTCGGCGCTGGGATACCTGGCGGCTTTCTTCCCGGTGCTCTCGTCGACGCCCGCCATCAGCTGCCTCAGCGTGATCGCGCTGCTGTGGCTCACCACGGTGGCCAACTTCGGCGGCCCGAGCCTGACCGGCAAGATCGGCTCGATCACGGTGTGGGGCGTGATCCTGCCGGTCGGCTTTATCTCGATCGCCGGCTGGTTCTGGTTCAGCGGCCAGACCTTCAGCGAGGCCTGGAACCCGAAGGGCCTGAGCCTGTTCGAGGGCATGGGGTCGAGCATCTCGCTGACGCTGTGGGCCTTCCTGGGCATGGAGTCGGCCTCGCAGAATGCTTCGGCGGTCGAGAACCCCAAGCGCGACGTCCCGCTGGCCTGCATGTTCGGCACGGCCGGCGCGGCGCTGGTCTACATCCTGTCGACCACGGTGATCCAGGGCATCGTGCCCAATGCCGAACTGGCCGCATCGACCGGCCCCTTCGGCCTGGCCTATGCGAAGATGTTCACTCCGGCGATCGGCTCGATCGTGATGGCGCTCGCCGCCATGGCCTGCGTGGGTTCGCTGCTGGGCTGGCAGTTCACGCTGTCGCAGACGGCCAAGGACGCCGCCGACACGCGCATGTTTCCCGCCGTCTTCGGCAAGGCCAATGCCATGGGTGCGCCGATCGCGGGAATGGTAATCATGGGGGTCGTGCAGTCCGTGATGGCGCTATCCACCATCTCGCCAGACCTTAGCAAGCAGTTCGCGGCGCTGGTGAACCTCGCGGTGGTGACGAACGTGGTGCCCTACATCATCTCGCTCTCTGCCCTGTTCGTGATGATGCGCAATGCCAAGGTGGAACCGGGTGTGTACCGGCGCAACGGCATCGTTGCGGTCATCGCGATGCTGTATTCCGTCTATGCGCTCTATGCCTCCGGCAAGGACGCGGTGATGGGCGGCATGCTGGTGATGGGCATCGGCTACATCATCTGCGGTTTCATTGCGCCGCGGTTTGCCGAGATGCGCGCAGCCGACGCGCGCCGCGGCCTGACGGCCTGAATCAGTCCGGTCGACAAAGAAAAGGAACGACCATGCATCACACCAACGCGCACAACGCCCGCCGCTTCACGGCGCACATTTACAGGGCATTGGCCGGCTCGCTGCTGTGCCTGGCCGTCGCCATGCCCGCGCTGGCCGCTGGGACGCTCGACAAGGCCCGGGAGAGCGGCAAGCTCACCTTCGGCTATCGCGCCGATGCCCGGCCCTTCTCCTACATCGACGAGTCGGGCAAGGCAGCGGGCTTCTCGGTCGCGCTGTGCGGCAAGATATCCGATGCGGTCAAGGCCGAGCTCAAGCTGCCGGCCCTGGCGGTCGACTTCGTGCCGGTCACGGTCGCCGATCGCTTCGACGCCTTGCAGCAAGGCCAGATCGACCTACTGTGCGGCACAGCCACGCCGACCATCGAGCGGCGAGCCCTCGTGGACTTCTCCATTCCCGTGTTCTACGCGGGCGTAGGCGCGGTGGTGCGGGCCGATGCCGCCCGGAGGCTGATCGATGCGTTGGCCGACCGGCCCGAGCCGTTTCAACCGACCTGGCGCGCCGCACCCGGAGCGATGACCGAGAACGTCGTGTTCGCCGTCGTCGGCGCAACGACCGTCGAGCGCTCGCTGGTCGATGCGCTCAAGGCGCGCCGCATCGTGATCGCGGTGACCACGGTCCCCGACTATCAGACCGGCCTGAAGATGGTGCTCGACCGCCGCGTCGCGGCCTTGTTCGGCGACCGGCCGGTGCTGCTCGACGCCGCAAAGCATGGCCCTTCCGCCGGCGATCTGCTGGTCGTCGAGCGCACTTTCACCCGCCAGCCGCTGGCACTGGCGCTGCGCCGCGACGATCCCAAGTTTCGCCTCGTGGTGGATCGCACCTTGAGCCGACTCTACCGTTCGAAGGATTTCCCGGCGCTCTACGCCAGATTCTTCGGCGACCCCGACGCCGGCACGCTTCAGTTCTTTCAGTCGCTGGCCTTGCCGGAATGACGGCCAGCAACCAGGTTCAATCAGAGAGGAGGCATCCCATGCAAGCCCTTGGCGTTCACAGTGAAGTCGGCAAGCTGCGGACCGTGATGGTCTGCCGCCCCGGCCTGGCCCATCAGCGACTGACACCCGGCAACGCAGCCGAACTGCTGTTCGACGACGTGTTGTGGGTTCATGAGGCGCAGAAGGACCACTACGACTTCGTTCTCAAGATGCGCGAACGCGGCACCGAGGTGCTCGACCTGCACGAGATGCTGGCCGAGACCTTGCAGGACAAGGCGGCCCGCGACTGGGTGCTCGACCGGCGGATCACCGTCAACGATGTCGGGCTCGGCGTGCGCGCGGCGATCCGCCCCTGGCTCGACGAGATGCCGGCCGCGAAGCTGTCCGAGCACCTGATCGGCGGCATCGCGTTGCTCGACCTGCCGAAGGGCGAGATGTCCTCGATGATGATCGATGCCTTCGGAGGCACGGATTTCGTGACGCCGCCGGTGCCCAACACGCTGTTCCAGCGCGATCCGTCGTGCTGGATCTACCAGGGCGTGACCTGCAACCCGATGTTCTGGCCGGCGCGCCAGCCCGAAACGCTGCTGCAGCGTGCGATCTACAAGTTTCATCCGCGCTTCAAGGGCGCCGACTTCAAGATATGGTGGGGCGACTCGGACGAGCCCTTCGGCGCGGCAACCGTAGAAGGCGGCGACGTGATGCCGATCGGCAAGGGCGTGGTGCTGATCGGCATGGGGGAGCGCACGACCCGGCAGGCCGTCTACCAGTTGGCCGAGCAGCTCTTGACACAGGGTGGAGCGACGCGGGTGATCGGCTGCCTGATGCCGAAGAGCCGTGCCGCGATGCACCTGGACACCGTGTTCAGCTTCTGCGATCGCGACCTGGTGACCGCCTTCCGCGAGGTCGTCGACCAGGTGCGCTGCTACAGCGCGCGGCCGGACGGAAAAGGAGGCATCGAGGTCCATCTGGACGAAGGCCATTTGTTCGACGTCGTGCGCGACGCGCTCGGCCTGAAGGAACTGCGCGTGGTGGAGACCGGCGGCAATGCCTGGCAGGCACAGCGGGAGCAGTGGGACGACGGCAACAACGTGGTCGCGCTCGAGCCGGGCGTGGTCGTCGCCTACGACCGCAACACCTACACCAACACCCTGCTGCGCAAGGCCGGCATCGAGGTCATCACTGTGCGCGGCTCCGAGCTCGGACGGGGGCGCGGCGGCGGGCATTGCATGACCTGCCCGATCTCGCGCGACCCCGCCTATTGAAATCGACGTTCACTGGAGACAAGACATGAGCTTCAATCTTCGCAACCGCTCCCTGCTGACGGTCCAGGACTACACCCAGCGCGAGTTCCGCTACCTGCTCGACCTGGCGCGCGACTTGAAGCGCGCCAAGTACGCGCGCACCGAGCAGAAGCACCTGGAGGGCAAGGAGATCTGCCTGATCTTCGAGAAGACCTCCACACGCACCCGCTGCTCGTTCGAGGTCGCCTGCCATGACCAGGGCGCGAACGTGACCTACCTCGACCCGGCCGGCTCGCAGATCGGCCACAAGGAGTCGTTCAAGGACACGGCTCGGGTGCTCGGACGGATGTACGACGCGATCGAATACCGCGGCGCCAGCCAGACTGGCGTCGAGACGCTCGCCAGGTACGCGGGCGTGCCTGTGTTCAACGGCCTGACCGACGAGTACCACCCGACGCAGATGCTGGCCGACGTGATGACGATGCGCGAGCACTGCGACAAGCCGCTGACCGACATCAAGTACGCCTTCCTGGGCGACACGCGCAACAACATGGGCCACTCGCTGATGATCGTCGGCTGCCTGATGGGGATGGATGTGCGCATCTGCGGCCCGAAGGCACTCTGGCCGTCGGAGCAGTTCGCATCGATCGCGCGTGAGCTGGCCGCGCGCTACGGCGCCAGGCTGACCATCACCGACGATCCCGCGCAGGCGGTGGCGGGCGTGGATTTCATCCACACCGATGTCTGGGTGTCGATGGGCGAGCCGAAGGAGGTCTGGAAGGAACGCATCGACCTGCTGATGAAGTACCAGGTCAATGCGGCCCTGATGAAGGCCAGCGGCAACCCGCAGGTCAAGTTCATGCACTGCCTGCCCGCCTTCCACGACACCGAGACCACGCTGGGCAAGCAGATCGCCGACACCTACGGCATCTCCAATGGCCTGGAGGTGACCGACGAAGTGTTCGAGTCCGAATGGAACATCGCCTTCGAGCAAGCAGAGAACCGCATGCACACCATCAAGGCGATCATGGTCGCGACCCTGGGAGACTGAGCGTGCTGATCGTCACTGCCCTGGGCGGCAATGCGCTGCTGCGGCGCGGACAGCCGATGACGGCGGAGAACCAGCGCGAGAACGTGCGCGTCGCGGCCCGCGCGCTGGCGCCGGTCGCGCGGCAGCACGACCTAGTGGTCGGTCACGGCAACGGGCCACAAGTCGGCCTGCTGGCGTTGCAGGGCTCGGCGTATCCCGAAGTCGAGACCTATCCCCTCGACGTCCTGGGCGCGGAGACCGAAGGCATGATCGGCTACATGATCGAGCAGGAACTCGGCAACCTGCTGCCCTTCGAGCGGCCGTTCGCCACCTTGCTGACCATGATCGAGGTCGATCCGAAGGACCCGGCCTTCGCGAACCCGACAAAGTTCATCGGCCCGGTCTATGCAAAGGACGCAGCCGACCGGCTGGCGGCCGAGAAGGGCTGGGTCTTCAAGCAGGACGGCGACAAGTGGCGCCGCGTGGTGGCGTCGCCCGAGCCGAAGCGCATCTTCGAGCTGAGACCGATCAAGTGGCTGCTCGAGCACAACACCATCGTGATCGCGGCCGGCGGCGGCGGCATCCCGGCCGCCTATGTGCCGGGCGCGGAGCGCAAGCTGGCCGGCGTCGAATGCGTGATCGACAAGGACTTCGCGACCGAGCTTCTGGCGCGCGAACTCGGCGCCGACCTCTACGTCATGCTGACCGACGCCGACGCTGTGTACATGGACTGGGGACAGCCAAGCCAGCGGGCGATCCGGCGGGCCTCGCCCGAGGCACTGGCGGCCCTGCCCTTCGCCGCCGGCTCGATGGGCCCCAAGGTCCAGGCCGCATGCCGCTTCGCGCGCGCGACCGGCAAGCGCGCCGCCATCGGCGAACTTTCGGCTCTCGGGCGCATCATCGCCGGCGAGGCGGGAACGACCATCGCCGCGGACGCCGAAGGCATCGCCTATGCTTGACCGCATGGATGATGAGAAGTCCACGGGCAGCCTGAAGGCTCGCGACAGAAGGGACCGGACCCCGACGGAGAGCCCATGCCCAGAGTGACGGACTACCCGTTGGCTGTCTTCGTGCTGTCCTTCGTGATCCTGGTGTTCTCGGTGTGGACAGGGGTCCTGCTGTTCAGGAGATGGTGGCCGCCCAAGGAAAGCACGCGCGAGGACTTCGGCGTCATCCAGACCACCACGCTGACGCTGCTGGGGCTCATCATCGCCTTCACGTTCTCGATGGCCGTCAGCCGCTACGACCAGCGCAAGAACCTCGAGGAGGCCGAGGCCAACGCGATCGGCACCGAATTTCTGCGGGCCGATCTGCTGCCCGCAGCCGATGCCGCCAAGGTTCGCGCGCTGCTGGCCGACTACTTCGATCAGCGCGTCCTGTACTACACGACCCGCGACGAGGAGGAGCTCAGGAAGATCAACGCCCGCACCGCGCAATTGCAGGCCGCACTGTGGTCTGCGGTCGCCGCACCGGCGGCAGCGGCGCCATCGCCGACGATGGCCGTGGTGGCGATCGGCATGAATGACGTCCTGAACGCGCAGGGCTACACCCAGGCCGCCTGGTGGAACCGGATTCCCCGAGCCGCTTGGCTCCTCATGCTCCTGATCAGCATCTGTTGCCATGTGCTGGTCGGCTACGGCGTGCGGGATGCGAAGGAGGAGCGCACCCTGCTTCTGGTCCTGCCGCTGGTGATGTCCATCGCGTTCATGCTGATCGCCGACATCGACAGCCCGCGCAGCGGTGTCATTCGGGTGCAGCCGGTCAACCTGCTGAGCATCGCCGAATCGTTGCGTCCGCGTTGACGAAGAAAGAAACGGAGCGCCGCCCATGTACCCACGAATACTCGTTCCGCTGGACGGCAGCGAGACTTCATTGCGAGGGCTGGACGAAGCCGTTCGCATCGCCTTGCGCGACCGAGCGGCCTTGCGTCGCGTGCATGTCATCAACCGGTTCAGGCGGACGACCGGCTTCGCTTCCCCCGCTTCCTATTCGGAACTCGTGCCCACCATGAAGGAGGCCGGCGAACAACTGCTCCGGCAGGGTCGCGAGCGCGCCGAGCGAAGCGGCGTCAAGGCCGAGACCCGGCTCATCAGTTCGCTGACCGGCGGGCTGTCTGAACTGGTCGCGACCGAGGCGGCCGACTGGAACGCCGACCTCATCGTGATCGGGACCCACGGACGTCGCGGGATCGAGCGGAACCTCTGGGGCAGCGACGCCGAGCAGGTCATGCGGGTCGCAAATATTCCTGTGCTGCTGGTCCAGGCCCCCCAAGGAGATGGCGATGATCGAACGAGACCCTGACGCGGATGCCGTGCGCGAGCCTGTGCTGAGTCCGGTGGACCGCGTGTCGGAAATGCTCTTCGGCCTGTTCATGGCGCTGACATTCGTCGGCGCCGTGTCGGTGGCCGAATCCGGTGGCGAGGATCTCCGGGAGATGTTCGCCGCCGCCCTGGGATGCAACCTGGCCTGGGGCCTCGTCGATGCCGTCATGTACCTGGTGCGCACGATCACCGACCGGGGGCGGTGGATCACGCTGGTGCGATCGGTGCGTGCCAGCGCGGACGCCGAGGCCGGTCGCCGGCTCATCGCGGGCGCCTTGTCGCGGGTCGGGACGATCTTGCTGAAGACGGACGAACTCGAAACCGCTCGCGGACGCATTCTCGCGCTGGCGGCCGTGCCCGAGCGCCCGACCCTGCAGCGCGGCGACCTGCTCGCCGCGCTGGCGATCTTCCTGATCGTGGTCGCGGCCACCTTTCCGGTCGTGCTGCCCTTCATGCTGGTCCAGGACATCGGACTGGCGAAGAACATGTCGCGCGCCATCGCACTCGCGATGCTGTTCGTCGGCGGGCTGGCGCTCGGCCGCTACGCGGGCTACGGCAGTTGGCGGGTCGGGTTCATCATGGCCGGGCTGGGCACTGCGCTCGTGGCCGCGGTCATGGCACTCGGGGGCTGAGCCGCCGGGCCAAGCGCCCCGACGTTCAGGCGTCGCGCTCCTCGAGCCAGTGGCTGTTCGGCCCGAACAGGCGACGCCCGTGATGCACGGCATGCTCCAGTTCGGCCCTCCGCGCAGGGGTATCGATGTGCCAGAGGCCGCCGTTGCAGGGAGTTCCGTCGTCCCACATCAGGCCTTCGGTCCAGGCCAGCCTGATCTCTCGCGGCTTGCCGGACCGACGTGGGCGAGGTGCCGCCGGGCTGAGGCGTGAATCGAGTGTTGAGCTTCGGCGCATGTTGCTCTCCATTCCATCGATGCGGCCACAAGCTAAATGACCGTCCCCGGGTCGCGGCGTCAGCCGTTGCCGCAATCGACGATGGCAAGCGACTGACGATCGTGCCCCCTGCCACCGGTGGGACAGAAAGACGGGCTCAAGTCTTACAAACGCGTGGCTGCTGCTCTAAGACAAAGCACTCTAAATGTGCAATTTTCACATTTATGGCGCCAAGGAGCAGCAGATGATGAATTCGAACGAACCCCGATCGACGCCAAGCCAAGGAGCTTCCCGATGAACGCGGTCACGGAATCCTTGGCGGGGCCGTCGCCAATTGCCTTCGGAAGCCTCATCGATCTCGCCATGCTGCGAATCGGCACCACGGCAGAGATTTGCGATGCGTGCAACACCATCAACCTGGGGTCTGCGCGTTGCTGCAAATGCTGTTCGCACAAGCTGTCGGCCTTCTATATCGCGAAGGGGCTGGATCATGCAGCGCCGGAGTCCCCCCCGTTGTCCCGGATGGCGCGGCGGGTGTGGGCCCTGGACTTCGCTGCCTTCTGGATCATGATCAACTCGCTCGTGATCGTCACGGCATTGATACCCGTGTCCTAGTGGCCCCGCGGCGTCCATCGTTGCGATGACGAAATACTGCGATTCATGTCACACGGCAAACCGGGACGGCGCCAAGTACTGCCGGGGGTGTGCCGGCCGGTTTTCGGGGATCCGGACGCCGGCGCACGCATTCGGCGCGACGGAGCCTTTTGCAGGTGTTCCGGCGCCGCAGGAGGCGCTGAAGCATGACGATCTCGGCCACCGGACCCTGCGGCCCGCCGGCCTGGATCGGGCGGTGCTGCTGGTGTCCGGCGCGCTGATCCTGCTGTGCGGTGCGTTCGCGGCCCGGTCGTTGATGACCCAGACGACCTTCGGAGACTCGCCCTTCGCGACTGCGCCGCCCCTCTCCGTGCAGCGGGCGCCATCGCTTTCGGCCGCGGACGAGGTCGAGCACGCGCCGGCTGCAACGCCGGTGGCCGAGGCCCCGCACGATCCGCCGACACCCATTGAAAGCCCCGAGGCGCGCCCGGAGTTCGCCGAGCCCGTTGCGCCCACCCTTGAGGCCGAATCGAGCGTCGAGCCGCCCGCGAAGTCCGGACCGGAGGAAGGCTCCAGACCGCGCGCCCCCGTCCACCGGCGATCCGCCGAAGCCGTGACAACCGTCGCGACACCCTCGGAGGACAGCCCTCCGCCTCCGGCTGTTCGTCCATCGGACGACATCGTTGCGAAGGCACCCGCCGCGGCGAGCGAGACGGAGGTCGCGAAGCCGCCGCTGGTGGTCGCGACCGAAACGCCGAAAGCGCGCGGAATCCAGGCGCCATCGTCGCCGCCCGCGAGACCGCCAGTGGTGGGCCGTCCAGGGCCAGACAGGCAGCCAGGCTGCGATCGCTACAACCCCTTCGGCGAAGCGCCGTGCGTGCGGACGGCCCGGTCGGCCACGGGAATTCAGCAGATACCCACAGGGCGCGCCTCCGCGCCCTCGCCCAGTGAAGCGTCGACCTCGATGATGCTGGCGAAAGGGCCTGCCGGCGACGGCGGGGGCACCGCGGTAGCCGGCACCAGCGGACCTGGGGGAAGCGCTGGCGCGGCCGGAGGCGGCGGCTCGGGCGGCGGCGGGGGGGCAGGCGCTGGCGGTGGAGGCTCCGGTGGCGGCGGGGGCGGTTCCGGTGGCGGTGGGGG
>NZ_JBFUIU010000028.1:0-29103 GCF_056401695.1 Variovorax sp. P4_D9 | reverse complement strand
TTCCTGGGGTAGGGCGCCTGGCCCTGATTCGTACGCGAGGGAGTGTTGGAGATGCGGCGATCGTCACGTTGTGCCTGGATCACCAGTGCCGCCTGCAGGGCGTGGCTCAGGCGCTTGTTCTCGACGATGGCGGCTGTGTCCACCTGCGGCAGTCGGTCGTAACGCTCGTAGGCCAGATTGGCACCATCGGATCTCAGTTCGATCCGGCCATCCGGGTACTCGAACACATCGATGTAGCGATGCATCAGCTTGCGATTGGCCGGCGCCGATTCCGTCGGCACGAAATGCAGCTGCATCAGCCGGCTTGTGGCATCGTCAATGAACACCAGCAGCGTGCAGGCGCCCGCCCGGGCCTCGAACCACGCATGGTCGCTGCCGTCGATCTGGATCAGCTCGCCGACGCATGCGCGGCGGTTGCGGGGCTGGTGGATCTTGGCCGCGCGCTGTTCGCGCGGTGTCCACAGACCCGCGGCCGTCATCAGCGTCCGCACGGTCTCAACACCAAGTGTCAGGCCATGGCGTTCGGAGAGCTTCTCGCTTGCCAACGTAGGCCCGAAGTCGGCGTAACACTTCCGGATCAGCCCGATCGCGCGGTCCGAGACCCCCGGCGCCAACTGGTGGTTGCTGGATCGGCCTCGCTTGCGCGAAACAAGCACGGCAGCGCCTTCGTCCTTGTACCGCTGGACCAGACGCTCGAGCTGCCGTCGACTCAGGCCGAGCCGCTGCGCGGCGACGCGCGCCATCCGGTCCACCACGGCCTGGATGGTCTTGAGGCGATCGGCTTCGCGCATCGACATGGTGATAGGTGCCGCCGGTGTTGCCATCGCTGTGCCTCGGATCCAGGAGCTGGACCGGGACAACAATGCGACATTTCTATTTGGTCAAAACACGACATTACTATTTGGGGCCTACATCTTTGGATAACACAATGTTGATTATGTTAAATCAACGACATCAGAAGCAGGAGCCCCCAGATCGCGACTCTGCCCTGAGACCCCCTGCTGACCTCCTCCCGGTGCTAGATTGACTCTGCTTCGCGAAAACCAGCGATGAGCAAGGCGCACCATGATTCCGGACGGAAGGATGTTTGCCCAGATCGACAAATTTCTGACCATCCAGGGTTACGCACCAGACGAGTGTTGCGTGCGCTTGGCCGGGGTCTCGCCGAACGATTTTGCGACCGCCGCGTTCGACACCACCGCAGGTTGCTCGACCTATGCCATCGATGTGCATTGGAGCGACATCGGGTTCGCGGTGTGCTGGGGTTGCCTCTAGCCTTTGACGGTCGAATTTGGCCCCAGCCCAATTTCCCGTCGAATTTTCATGAGCTGTGGCTCGCGAACTGACGTATATCCGGCAAGGAATTCCGACGCCTCGCAGCTATGCCTACGAACTGTTCACCGATTCAGACCCCACGTACATCGGCATCACATCCGTTCGGGTCGTCCCGGGCCCGAGCCTTCAGTTTCCACCCGCGTACGCCGCACCGACATCGCTCTCCGGAACGGCATTCGAGCTGATGGCATTCGAAACGGGACAAGGCATGTGCAGCTTGCTGCTTGGACAATTCGACGCCCAACTGATCGACGTCGGGGCTGGCATGCCATTCAAGAGGAAGCATAACCGGCAAAGCCTGAAAGGAACGCAACGCCCTGCAGAACGACCTCAAGACGAAACTCTCCGCCGCTGCTTCGGTGACGAGCACCAAAGCCATCATCTCGCATCTCGACTCCGACCATTGGAGACTGCTCGAGTGGAACTCCTCCTTGCTCTCGATGGTCAGCGACGTGGTGCTTCCGTCGGGCCAGCCTGCGCTCGCACTCAAATCAAAGCACATCAAGCCCAAGGTCAGCAGCGAGGGTTCGCTCGCCACGACCCTCGGGGCCGCAAGCGACGAACTGAGGGTCTACAGGAGCCGGTCCAAGCACTCGGACCGCAATGGAGAGTGCCTGGTCTGCGAAGTGGAAATCGCTGGGAAGAAGGCGCTGCTTGCGGGCGACTATGTGTACAGCCGAATGAAAACGGATGGCCTCGCGGCCATCGCCCGGTTCGTCCGGACGCCCTATGACGCAATTGTCATTCCCCACCATGGCGACAAGGCCAGTGCAAGAGATGTCCCCTCGCCTTCGGCGCACGTCAAATCCCTGGCCTTCTTTTCGGCTGGCAACCCCGGCCCGTACGGCCACCCTCCCTACACAGGCATCCGTCTCGGCACATCAGCTACAAGGCTTCAAAGACAAGACAGCCAGCAACGCGGATTATCCTGAAGCAGCCGCTGGTCCCCTGACCGCGTGGCGTTCCGGGTGGTGCTCAGCCGCCCCCGATCCGGCCCACCACGGCCTTCGCGAAGGCGGCCGTCCCCGCAGTGCCGCCCAGGTCCCCCGTGCGCACCTTGTCGATGTTGAGCGTTTCGTCGATCGCCCGGCGCAGGCGCGTGGCCAGATCCGGCAGCTTGCAGTGGTCGAGCATCAGGGCCGCCGCCAGCATCAGTGCGGTCGGGTTGGCGATGCCCTTGCCCGCTATGTCGGGCGCCGAGCCGTGCACCGCCTCGAAGATGGCGGCGTCGGCGCCGATATTGGCGCCCGGCGCCATGCCCAGGCCGCCCACGAGACCGGCGACCAGATCGGAGAGGATATCGCCGAACAGGTTGGTCGTCACGAGCATGTCGAACTGCCAAGGATTCAGCACCAGCTTCATGGCACAGGCATCGATGATCACCGTGTCGAGCTCGAACTTGCCCTTGTACCTGCGTTCATAGAGGTCGAGCCCGGTCTCCAGGAAGATGCCGGTCAGGGCCTTCATGATGTTGGCCTTGTGCACGATCGTGACCTTCTTGCGGCCGGTCGCGATCGCGGTCTCGAAGGCATATTCGAGCAGCCGCCGGCTGCCCTGCCGCGTGTTGATCCCGGTGGCCATGGCCACCGCATGCGGGTCGCCGTCGATCGGAATGTAATGCTCGTGGCCGATGTAGAGGCCCTCGAGGTTCTCGCGCACCACCACCAGGTCGATGTTGTCGAAGCGGCCACCGGGAATGAGGGTGCGTGCCGGCCGCAGGTTGGCGTAGAGCCCGAATTCCTCGCGCAGGCGCACGTTCGATGATCGGTAGCCGCCGCCCGATGGCGTCTCGAGCGGCCCTTTCACGGCCAGTCGGGTTCGCCGAATGCTGTCAAGGGTGGCCGAAGGCAGCGGATCGCCGGCCGCCTGCACGCCGGCCAGGCCGCCGAGCTGGCGGTCCCACTCGAAAGGCGCGCCCAAGGCGTCGAGGGCGGCGAGTGTGGCATCGACGATCTCGGGGCCGATGCCGTCGCCGGGAATCAGGGTGGCGGGGATGACAGTGGACATTCGCAATGCTTCCAGAGAATAGGACAAGGACTTGAATCGACCGATTATGGCGGCGCCGATGTACGGCCCGGCGACGCGAAGGTCAGCAGCTACCCTATCGCGCCGCCTCGCGTTCGAAGGAATAATCCTGTAGCCATGACACAAGCACTTTCAGACCGCGAGACTTTCACGGGCGTGCTGATCACGCTGGTGCGCCAGCGCTCTGCCGTCTCGGGTGGCGGCAAGACCTCGCGCACCGGGCTGCAGGCCAGCGTGCCGGTGAACGAGCGGCCTGCGGTGCGGCGCGGTCTCGATGCCTTGCTGGAGCAGGGTCTGCTCGCCTCGAGCGGCGAGGACATCGGCCTTTCCGCCAAGGGCAAGCTCTTCATGGCCCATGTGCAGCGTGCCCGCGGCGAGACCCCGAGCGCCCATGAGCACGACGAC
Source organism: Variovorax sp. P4_D9 (assembly GCF_056401695.1). Classification (NCBI taxonomy): domain Bacteria; kingdom Pseudomonadati; phylum Pseudomonadota; class Betaproteobacteria; order Burkholderiales; family Comamonadaceae; genus Variovorax; species Variovorax sp. P4_D9. Next base: position 25,338 of record NZ_JBFUIU010000028.1, on the reverse strand, counting down.
AAGAGCCAGGCCGTTCTATCGGCGATCCTGAGCGCCATCGAGGCCGACGACCGCTTGAGCCCTCAGGGGTCGATGGACGATGTGCGCACCCTTCCGGCCCGTCTCGAAGACTATCGGGCCAACCGCGCACCGCGTTTCTCCAAGACCCTGCTCGTGATGGGCGGCATCGCCGCCGCGGCCGCCGCCTTCGCACTGCTGCGCTGAGTCCGCGCGATCGGGCGTCATCCGATGGACCGCCATGCACACGCATATCTCCTACGCGTGTTCGGGCCGTCGGCAGACGTGAAGCGGCCGCCCTTGCCCGCATGCTCCTCGTACCCCAAAACTTGAGGAGAAATCGATGATCAAGATCGGAATCGTGGATGACCATGCGATCGTTCGCTCGGGGCTGCGCGACTTCTTTTCGCAGCACGTGGACTTGCGCGTCGTCGGCGAGGCCGCCAGCGGGCGCGAAGCCATCGACTTGGTGCGCAACCACGAGATCGACGTGCTGGTCATGGACCTGTCGATGCCGGGGCAGAGCGGCATCGATGCCATCGCCATGGTGCGCGCCAAGGCGCCCGACACCGGCATCCTGATCCTGAGCGGCTACCCCGAGGAGCACTACGCGATGAGCCTGATCCGCCAGGGCGCGAGCGGCTACCTCAACAAGGAATGCGAGCCGAAGGAAATCGTCGAAGCAATCCGCACGATCTCGCTCGGTCGGCGCTACATCACCCCGGGCGTGGCCGAACTGCTGGCTCGCCAGCTCGACCGCAACACCGACGCGGCCCCGCACGAGCAGCTCTCCGAGCGTGAATTCCAAGTCTTCCTGAAGCTGGCCACCGGCGAGACCGCCGGCAGTATCGCCGAGCRTCTGTCCTTGTCGGTAAAGACGGTGAGCACCTACCGCAGCCGGCTGATGGAGAAGATGAACCTGGCCTCGAACAGCGATCTCACCTACTACGCGCTGAAGAACCAGCTGATCAGCTGACGCGGGGGGCCGGACTTGTTCCGGCTTTCTGTGGATAACACTGTGTGAAGTGCCTGGACGGCCATGCGCGAAGCATGGCCCCACGCGGGATGCGACTCCGTTGCCTGCGAAACTTGCAGTGGGGGTTTGCGTCGTGTTTCGTCGTGCCGGCGGCCGGGCCGTTAAGCTAGGCGGCCCTCTTCAACGGCCGAAATCGCCCTCCCCCATGACGACTATCCAGTCCCGACGCAAGCTCATCGTGATCATCCTGCTGTGCGTGGCGGTCGGCGGCGCGATCATGCGCCAGCTGGCGCTGCCGGGCTCGACGACGCGGGACATCGGCACCCTGCTGATGCTGCTGTGGATCCCGATCATCGGCAATGTCATCTCCTGGCTGATCGCACGTCTTCGACGCCCCGTGGCGCCTGAGGGGTCGCCCTTCGAGAACCGGAGCGCATTCGAGCCGCAGCTGCTGGTCGAGCTGACGCTGCGTCCTCCGATGCTGCCGGCCGAAGACGTGCCGGTGCCCGCCGGAGAGCACCGCTGCGCGCTCGTGGTCGGCAACGAGGCCTTCTCGGCCCGCTGGTGGGTGCAGCCGGATCGGAGCTTTCGGCGCGGCAGCACGCAGGCGCTTGAAGTGGAATTCCTTGCGCCGCAGCTCGCGTTGCCCAGGCTTCTGCCCGGCGCCAGCTTCAAGATGCTGGTCGGTGAATCGTTCATTGGAGACGGCCGCGTGCTGCGCCCCGTCGAGCCCGCCCTGGTAAGCGCTTAGCGGAGGTCGCGCCGCGCCAGCAGCACGTTGCCGCCGGTGGTGTTGAACGAGATGGTCGGCGCGCTGAAATCACTGAGCGGCGCGCCCAGTCCGATTTCGCCGCTGCCGTGCAGCACGCATTCGTCGCGCCGCAGCGCGATTTCGCCGCTGGCCCCGGCGGTGCCGTGAAAACGGACCCAGGTCCCGTAGGTGCTGACATCGACCAGCACGCAACTGCCCTGCCGGGCCTCGATCCGCGCGTGCAGCCGCGACACCCGCGGATCGTTGACGACGAACTGCGCCTCGTCGACCCGGCCCAGGTGGATCGGCAGATCGGAGGCGCTGAACATCGAGCGGACATCGAGCCAGGCCAGTTCGATCTGGCCAAAGGATGAGTCGGGACCACGCGGCTGCTGCACCAGCGACGCCGGCATCGTCAGGAACTCGGACACTTCGTCCTGCCAATCGATCCGGTGCACCACCGGCATCTCGTTCTTGCCCCGGATGTTAATCGGCCCGAGGCTGCGATGGCGGACCTCGCCGCCATGCAACTGCTCGATGACCGATTCGGTGGCCCAGATCTGCCCCGGCCCGGCCAGGTCGCTGAGGCGCGAGGCCAGGTTGACCGCATCGCCGTAGCAATCGCCATCGACCTCGACGACCTCCCCGCTGGCCACGCCGATCTGCAGCTCCATGCGCAAGGGCGCCGGCCAGGTCTGGAGCCGCTTCTGGTGGTTGCGCTGCATTTCAACCACGGCGCGGGTCGCGCTCATGCCCTCCGCGAATATCGCAAACACGCCATCGCCCAGCGATTTCACGACACGACCACCATGGGATTCGCACACGCCGCCGATCCATTGCGTCAACCGCGTCACCGTTTCGGTGGCGCGCGCATTCCCCATAGCCTCGAAGACTCTGGTACTTCCCGTCAGATCGGCAAATACGACAGTGGAATTGGCGCCCATGTTGTGCAGTTTTTGGTAGCTCTCGCCCTTCGATTATGGCAAAGCAGGGACCAAACACGGCGCCGAAAGCTCAAATCGGGTCGCTGGCGCGCCAAGCTGTTGCTTTTTCATTTAGACACACGAGGCAAATTTCGTTTTGACTTAGAAATGAGAACTAAGGTATCAACTTGTTAAACCAGTTCTTGAGCAGATTCGTGAAGTATGTTGTTTTTGAACATGAAATGATGTTTCTACGCTTGTGTGGCTCCTGGGCCAGCCTTAACGTAGCACCTGTCAAGGTTTTGGCCACACGCCTTACTCCCATGGTGTCACCCAGCAGTCTCCTTCGCTTTCTGTCTCTCCCCGGCTTCGGCTTTCGCCGTTCCGCGGACCGCCAGATGGGGCAGATCCGCACGGCCATGCTGTCACTGCTGCAGGTACATGGCGGCCACACGATACAGCGCGTCGCCCAACGCGTGCGTTTCGCCGGCGACCTCGAAGCCCTGTGGTACCTGCGCCAGGATGTGTTGACCGCACTCAGTGCCGTCGATGGCGAAGTCGCTGCCCGGCGCCAGATGCGCCAGATCAACCGCCTGTTCAAGGGCGGGCTCCCCGGCTCCATGGAGCCTCGCACCCACCACCGCATACACGGCTGAGGTCACGGCTAAGCCCAAGGTTGCCCGTACTTCGTGTCAGGGCCGGCCAATCGATACATCCCCGCGTCCCAGTTCTCTCGGCGRCGCGTAGCGTACGCCTGTTCGTGGGCCGCCGCGGAACCGGCTTTGCCGGGCCGCTGGCGGCGCCCCCGGTAGGGGGTGGGCGGCTACACGCAGTGAGCCAACCTGGGGGCGATCCTAGTGCCTGTGGCCCCAGACCATGAAGACGTCGCGGCCGTCGGCCGCAAGTTCCACCTTGGCGCCGACGGGCAGCAGCACCTTTGTCGGGACATGGCCGAAGGGCAGTCCGGTCAACACTGGGGGCTTGATCAGGCCGCGCAGGCGGTCCACCACGGTCTGCATGCCGAAGCCACGGTCGTGCGGGACCTTCCGGATCCCGGTGAACTTACCGAGCAGAACCGCCTTCTGCCGCCCGAGCACACCCGCTTGACGCAGCTGGTCGAGCATGCGCTCGACCCGGTAAGGATGCTCGTTGATGTCCTCGAGGAACAGCACGCCCTTGTCGATGGCAGGAAACCACGGCGTGCCCAGCAGGCTGGTCAGGACACAGAGATTGCCGCCCCACAGCACCGCGTCGCGGATGCTGCGCAATGGCGGCAGGTCGACGCTGTCGGGCGCCGGCATGCGCCAGCCGGTGCCCTCGCCCTGCCCTGACAGCAAATCGTCGAAGCAGGCTTCCATGATGTCGTCGGCGCCCGCCTTGGCGCCGAAGTCTTCGCCCACCGCCGGGCCGGCCCAACTCACGGCGCCGGTCTTGGCCTGCAACGCCAGCTGGAAGGCAGTGAAGTCGCTGAGCCCGACGAACTCGGTGCCGCGATGGATCGCCTTGGCCACGGCCTTGTAGGGAATCGCATCGAGGATGCGGGTCAGGCCATATCCGCCGCGCGAGATCAGCGCCACGTCGGCACCGCTGGCCGCGGCGCGCGAGATCGCTTGCAGACGCGTGGCGTCGTCGCCGGCGAAACGCTGGTGCGTGGCGAGCGCCGACTCGTCGACTTCGACCTCGTGGCCCAGGGACTGAAGGCGCTTGACGCCGCGCTTGAAGGCGGCCTTGTCGCGCACGGCGCTGGAGGGCGAATAGATGTAGATGTGCTTTTTCACGGGGCGAAGTATCCCATTGCCTCGCGCACCCGCTGGGCCAGCATCGCCGCTTGTTCGGGGGTCGGGCCGCCCACGTCCTTCGGGATCGGGCCGAGCGCCCGCAGCGCGGCCTCGTAGCCGCGGTCGGGGAACGGGGCGCGCCAGGCCTCGCTCGCCGGCCCGGTGCCATCCGGAACCGGCAACACGCAAGCGAAGCGTCCGGGCGCGGCAGCGGCCAGCCCGGCGGCCCAGACCGCGGCACCGGCGCTGTGCAGCAATGCCAATGGCCCCGGCTCGAGTCGCTGTTGCGCGAGTCGCTCCAGCCAGTCGAGCAGCAGGTCCCAGTGCCAGTCGAGCCGGTGCACCGCTTCGCGCTTGGGCTTGTCGCTCTTGCCGAAGCCGACCAGGTCGGGCGCCAGGATTCGCAGCCCTGGCGTGCCCGCGAGGTGCCGGAAGAAGTAGCTCCACTCGCCCGGGCCGTGCAGGCATAGGCAGGTACAGGGCGCGTCTTGCAGCCCCTCGTCGATGTAGTGCATGCGCCAGCCGTGCTGGCTCGGCAGGTCGCTGACGTGGTGCGGCTCGAACGGACAGTCGAGCAGCCCGGCGAAGCGCTCGGCCGGCGTGCGCAAGGCGTCGTCGCGCAAGGGCTCGGCCGCTTCCCGGGCGGCGCTGCGGCGGCGCTGGAAGAAGCCTTGCAGGAGCGCCTGGCATTCGTCCGCCAGAACACCGCCCTGCACTTCCGTGCGGTGGTTGAGCCGGGTCTCGCGAAACAGGTCGACCACCGACCCGGCGGCGCCCGTCTTGGGGTCCGCGGCGCCGAACACGACCCGGGCCAGCCGCGCATGCAGCATCGCGCCGGCACACATCGCGCAGGGCTCAAGCGTCACGAACAACTCGCAGCCGTCGAGCCGGTAGTTGCCGAGCGCGGCCCCACCCGCCCTCAGGGCGTTGATCTCGGCATGCGCGCTCGGGTCGTGCAGCGCGATCGGCGCATTGCGTCCGCTGGCCACGACCCGGCCTTTCTTGACCAGCACCGCGCCGATCGGCACCTCGCCGGCTTCGGCAGCCTGCCGCGCCTCGGCCAGCGCGAGCGCCATCCAGTCGGCGTCAGTTGTCATCGGTCACGGGTCGCGCCTGCACCGCGGCATCGAGCGACTTCTTGAACTGCTGCTGGATCTGCTGGCTTTGCGCGCGAACGTCGCCCGCCGGCGCGGCGCCCGCCGCGCTGGGGCCGGCCGGCAGCACCGGCGCCGCGACACCGGCCAGCTGCTTCTTGACCAGCAGCCCGACGATGACCAAGGCGAGCAGCAATCCGAGCAGTCCGAACATGCGCATCTCAAGCCTCCCCGGCGATGCCRAGCCRCAGCATCCAGTCGGCAAGCGCGCGCTCGTCGGCGGTGCCTTCGCGGTAGGTATCGAACATCGCGGCATGGGATTCCTTGCGGTGCTGGTTGAGCTTGACCTTGCACTGCAGCGCGATCACCTTGAGCTCGAAGCCGACGATGCCGTTGAGCATCTTGTGTTGGAACTCCTGCCCCAGATCGCGCCATTGCTGCGCGTAGGCCGGTTCGTGCTGGCCGATCAGGCGCTTGAGCAGCGCGTCCTTCCCGTCCGCGCCCTCGATCAGGCGAGCCTCGACCGTGCAGTGCACGGCCAGGTAGTTCCAGGTCGGCACCCGCGCCAGGTCCGGGTAGACCGAGGGCGAGAGGTAGGCGTGCGGCCCCAGGAAACTCACCAGCGCCCGGGGTCGGGCCTGCAGGTAGCGCCAGTGGGCATTGGGCTTGGCGCAATGGCCGAAGAGCATCAGCCCGTCCGGGCCGCTCTCGTCCAGGACCAGCGGCAGGTGCGTCAGGTAGGGCAAGCCCTCGTCGTCGCTGGAGATCAGGGTGGCGAAGGGATGGTCGTGCATGAGCCGCGCGGCGATGGCGCGGTCGGTGACGTTGAACTGCGGCGGCATGTACATGGGGCGTGATCCTGCGATCCCTCGATGGGACCGCCCGATTGTCCCCGAGCCGCCGCTACCTCGCGCCGGCCGCGCGCAGCTTTTCGACCATCGGCGCGTAGCCGCGGGCGCTCGCGAGTTGCAGCGGCGTCTGGCCCTGGCGATCCGCGAGCTGCAGGTTGGCGCCGGCATCGACCAGCGCGACGAGCGTGCGCTGGTGGCGCGGCCCGCCTTCGCCGAGCACGATGGCCTCGATCAGCGCGGTCCAGTGCAGATTGTTGACGTGGTCCAGCGGCGCACCGGCGGCGATCAGCCGGCGCACCACCTCGTCGTGACCGAGATGGGCCGCGGCGATCAACGCCGTGCCGTCGTAGCGGCTGGTGGTCTGACCCGGCTTGGCACCCAGGGACAACAGCAGCGCCAGCGTCGGCACATCGTCGGCGACCGCGGCGATGGTCACGGCGTCGTAGCGGTCGTTCTCGAACGCGTCGAGCTTGGCACCGGCTTCGGCCAGCATGCCGATGGCGTCTCGCTGCCGCGCGTGGGTCGCCACGTGCAGCGGCGTGCGGCCCAGGCCGTCGCGCGCCTCGAGGTCGGCACCGCCGGCGATCAGCGCTTTCATTTGCGCCAGGTCGCCGCGCCAGGCCGCGCGATGCAGGCCCTTGTAGGCCTGCGCCTCAGCGGCGCTCGGCGCCACCTGAGCTGCCACCGGCGCGGCCAGCCAGGCTCCGGCCAGCGCGAAGGCGAGCAGAACGGCCTTCATGCGAATCAGCCGAGCTGGCCCTTGACCTTGTCGAGCGCCGCGTTGGCGCACTGCTCGTCGAGGTGGCCGCCCGGCGCACCGCCGACGCCGACCGCGCCGATGACCTCGTTGCCCGCCTTGACCGGCACGCCGCCGCCGAGCAGCRGGAAGCCCGGGATGTTCACGAGGTTGGCGGCCGCCGGGTTCTTCTGCGCGTTCTCCATCATCGCCAGGGTCGGCGTCTTGGCCGAGGCCGAGGTCCAGGCCTTGCGCTCGCTGGCGCCCAGCGTGTGCGAGCCGGCGTTGTTGGCGCGCTGGATCGCACGCACGGTGCCGGACCGGTCGACCACGGTGGCGGCGACCGCGTAGCCGTTGGCGGCGCAGGCAGCGACCGCCGCACCGGCGATCTCGTTCGCCAGTTCGAGCGACATGTTCTTCTCAGCGCGCACGGACGGGCTCGGCGCCGCGGTCTGGGCCTGTGCGCCCAGGGCGGAAGCGGCGAGCAGGACGGCGAGGCTGCCGAGGCGAAGGGACGATTGCATGGAGTTCTCCGAAAGGGTTTTTGAAAGTGGCGCCGGCATGTCGCCAACCGGCTCCGCCACTGTAGGAATCGCCGCGCCCGCCGGCCATTCGTACGGCTACCCGCGCGGCTCCGTAGAACTACGGATCGCGGACCGAATGCCCAATCAGTCGGTGGCGTCGACCAGGCCGGCGTAGCGCCGGATCAGCTGCGCCAGCGAATCGCATTCGAGCTTGGCGAACAGGTTGGCACGGTGCGTCTCCACGGTACGCGGCGAGAGCGCCAGCGCGCGCGCGATCTCCTTGTTGGTCAGGCCGGCGACGATGAAGCCCAGCACCTCGCGCTCGCGCTCGGACAACTGCTGGAAGCGCTCGCGCGCCGCCTGGTCGGCCTGCGTGCGCTCGCGCGAGTCGACGTGCTTGCGCACCGCCTGCTGCAGCGCCTCGAGCAACTGCTCGTCGTCGACCGGCTTCTCAAGGAACTCCGCCGCCCCGGCCTTGAAGGCACGCCGGCACATCTCGACCGTGCCGTGGCCGGTGAGCATGATCACCGGCTGGTCGACCCCTTGCGCCACCAGCATGTCGAGCAACGCCAGCCCGCCGATGCCGGGCATGCGGACGTCGAGCACGATGGCACCGATACTCGCGCGGTCGAAGCCGTCGAGGAAGGCGCGGGGATCGGCCCAGGTCTGGGTCCGGAGGCCGACGGTGCCGATCAGCAGCGCCAGGCTCTCGCGCACCGCCTGGTCGTCGTCGATCAGGTGGATCAACGGAGACAGCGAGCCGCTCATGTCTTCCCCTCCTGGCCGCCGCGGCCGGCGAGCGGCAGCCGCAGCGTGAAACGAGCGCCGCGCGGCGCGGCATGCGCCACCTCGAGCGATCCGCCCATGCCCGTGGCCAGCGTCTCGGACAGGCTCAGGCCGAGCCCGAGCCCGCCCTCCCGCGTGCTGAAGAAAGGCTCGAAGACGCGCGGCAGCGCTTCGGCCGACAGCCCGGCCCCGTTGTCGCTCACGCCGAGCACGCCGCGGCCGGCCTCGACGCCAATCGAGAGCTTCAGCCGGCGCTCGCCGGGCGGCAACGCGTCGAGCGCCTGCAGCGCGTTCATCAACAGGTTGTGGACGATCTGCTCGAGCGCGACCGGGTCGGCCAGCACCATCACGGGCGCCTGCGCCGCATCTTCGACGGCCGGCGAGACCGAGCGCCGGGCCATCTCGGGGGCCAGCAGATGCAGCGCGCTGCGCAGCGCCTCCTGCAAGGCCACCGGCCGCATCCCGGCCTGCCGGTCGGGCCGCTCGATGACTCGCCGTAGCCGACCCACCACGTCGGCGGCGCGCCGCGCCTGCTCGGCGGCCTGCTTCATCGCCGAACGGGCGGTGGCCAACTCGGGCGGCTCCTCGGCGAGCAGGCGCTGCGCGGCCTGGGTGTTGGCCAGCACCGCGGTCAGCGGCTGGTTCAGTTCATGAGCCATGCCGGCGGCGAGTTCGCCGAGCGCGTTGAGCCGCGCGACCTGCCCCAGCCGCAGCAGTTCCTCGGCGCGGCGGCGCGCGATGCGCTGGCGCCGCAGCGCATAGGCGCCGCCAAGCGCCAGGCCCATGGCGACCGACCAGGCGGCCATCGCGGCCCACGGCAATTCGGCCCAGGAGACCCGCCGTTCGGCCCCCAGTTCGAAGGCCTGGCTTTCCGAGGCCAGCACTTTGCGGAAATCGAAATGCCAGCCGCCATCGGCGGCCGGAGYGCCCGGCTGCACCACGAAGCGCTGGCCCGCCTGTTCGAGCGTCACGCGCACCGGGCTGGTCTTCGGATCCATCGGCCAGTCGCGCCACGGCACCGCGGTCGCCAGGTCGATGTCGAGCGCATAGCTGATCGGCCGTGCACCGATCACCAGCCGGTAGCGGCCGCTCGCGAAGTCGGCGGCGACGAACTCGGGACGCTGCAGTTCGCGCGAACGGGCCTCGGCCGGTGCCAGCGACGGCTCCGGCCACGCGGCATCGGCCTCGCGCCGCTCGACATCGAGGATCGAGGGGTACACCGAAGGCAGCCGGCGCTCGGAGCGGGCGGCGCCGGGCACCGGCTCGAGCAGGGCGAGGGTCGCCAGTACGGCGTCGTACTGCACCACCTGCTGGCTCAAGAGCCGATGGGCGATGCGGCCGTTGACCTCGAAATCCTCGCGCAACTGCCGAATCTCGCCGCGCGCGAGCCAGACCGCGCCGGTGCCAGCGGCCAGCAGCCATGCGAGCCACCAGCCCCCTTGCGTACGCAACCATTGCCTCATGGCGCGGATTGTGCCCGGGTCGCCGAAGAGGCCGGGCCCGATGCTTGCGTTGGCTCCACGCCTACGTTCACAATCTCGTGACGTTGAGCGTCATCCCAGTCACCAGCCCTCCGCATGTCAACTCCAATACCCACAGAGGCGCCGCCTGCCACCGAGCCCCCGCAGCACTCGGCCACCCGGGCCGCCAAGCACGCGGCCAAGGCGCAGGGCCAGGACATGACGCGCCTGGTGCTCGGCCTGGTCAAGCCCTACCGAGGCTGGCTGGCCATCGTGCTGACCGCGATGGTGGTGGAAGTGCTGATGAGCCTGGCGGCGCCCTGGCCCTTGAAACTGGTGCTGGACGACGCCCTCGGCACCCACCACCTGCCACACTGGCTCGAATGGGCACATCAGCTCGGCATCGGCCGCCACACGCTGGGCGTGGCGCTGTTCGCCGGCATAGCGACCTTGGCGATCGCGGTCATCGGCGGGATTGCGACCTACATCGACAACTACTACACCACCAGCATCGGGCAATGGGTCGCCAACGACCTGCGGCTGCGCATCTACGAGCACCTGCACCGGCTCTCGCTGGCCTTCTACGACAGCGCCAAGACCGGCACGCTGATGTCGACCATCACGAGCGATGTCTCGACGGTGCAGGCCTTCGCCTCCTCGTCGACCCTGTCGATCCTGGTGGACATCGTCACGATCGTCTTCATGCTCGGCCTGATGATCTGGCTCGACTGGGACTTCACGCTGATCGCGATCGCGGTCATGCCCTTCCTGCTGCTTTTCGTGTTCCGCTTCAAGAAGGCGGTGAAGGACGTCACGCGCGAAGTGCGGGTACGCCAGAGCGAGATCGTCGCGGTGGTCCAGGAAGGCCTGGGCTCGGTGCGTGCGATCAAGGCCTTCGGCCGCCAGGACCTTGAGGTGCAGCACATGGAAGCCGCCAGCCATGCCAGCACCGAGGCCGCGCTGCGGGCGCGCAAGATCAAGTCGCTGCTGTCGCCGGTGGTGGCCGTGGTGGTCGCCCTGTGCACCGGCATCGTGCTCTGGAAGGGCACCGCGCTAATCATCGCCGGCACCATGACGGCCGGCTCCCTCACCGTCTACCTCGCCTACCTGAGCAAGTTCTTCAAGCCCGTCAAGGACCTGGCCGGCATGGCCAGCACCCTCGCCCAGACCACCGTCGCGCTCGAGCGGATCCAGAAGATCCTCGGCGCCGACGACATCATCCACGAGCACCCGGACGCCATCGATCCCGGTCGCGCCAAAGGAGAAATCACCTTCGAGCACGTCGCCTTCGGCTATGGCGACGAAGCCCCGGTGCTGCGCGACGTCTGCTTCACGATCAAGCCGGGCCAGGTGGTCGGCATCGTCGGCCCGACCGGCAGCGGCAAGTCGACGGTGGTCAGCCTGATGCCGCGCTTCTACGATCCGACCGGCGGGCGGGTGCTGATCGACGGCGTCGACACCAGCCGGCAGAAGCTTGCTTCGCTGCGCGCGCAGATCGGTTTCGTGCTGCAGGAGACGGTGCTGTTCCGCGGCACCATCGGCGAGAACATCGCCTACGGCAAGCCCGGCGCCAGCCGGGAGGAGATCGTGGCCGCGGCCAAGCTCGCCAATGCCGACGAGTTCATCAGCCGCATGCCGCATGGCTACGACTCGGTGGTCGGGGAGCGCGGCGACACGCTGTCGGGCGGCCAGCGCCAGCGCATCGGCATCGCGCGCGCCGTGATCCGCAACAGCCCGATCATGATCCTCGACGAGCCGACGGCCGCACTCGACACCGAGTCCGAACGCCTGGTCATCGAAGGACTGGAGCGGCTGATGCAGGGCCGCACCGTGATCATGATCGCGCACCGGCTCAGCACGCTTCGCAACGCCGACAAGATCATCGTGCTGAAGGACGGCATCGTGGTCGAGGAAGGCACCAACGACGAGCTGGTCGCGCTCGGCGGCGTCTATGCCGAGCTGCACCGCATCCAGTTTGAAAACCCGGCGGCCGCTGTGGCCGCGCCCGCGTGAGGAAGCCATGTCCCACCGACTGATCGTTCTGCCCGATGACACCGCCAAGCCGATCCTGGACGCAATCAACGCAGCCAAGCTGGCGCTGAACATCCGGATGTTCCTGTTCACCGACGAGACGCTGCTCAGAGCGGTCATCGCCGCCAAGCAGCGCGGCGTCAAGGTCCGCGTGATGCTGAACCCGGCCCGCCGCACCGGCGAAACCGAGAACCAGGAATCCCGCAAGGCGCTGCTCGATGCCGGCATCGAGGTCCGCGACAGCAATCCGAAGTTCGACCTGACGCACCAGAAGTCGATGGTGATCGATGACCAGGTCGGCTTCGTCGAATCACTCAACTGGGAGCCCAAGGACCTGACCGAGACGCGCGACTATGCGGTCGTGACGACGCACGACCTCGAGACCCGCGAGATGGTGGACTGCTTCGATGCCGACTGGGCGCACGAGGACTTTTCGCCGCATCCCGAGTCGCGCCTGATCTGGTGCCCCGACAACGGCCGCCAGCGCGTGGCCGCCTTCATCGACGGCGCGCAGCATTCGCTGTGGGTGCAGAACGAGCGCTACCAGGACACGGTGATCATCGAGCGCCTGGTGCGGGCCGCGACCCGTGGCGTCAAGGTCCACATCCTGACCAAGCCGCCCCATTCGCTCAAGGCCGAGAAGCTGATCGAGGGCGTGGGCGGGCTGCGGATCCTGCAGGATGTCGGCGCCAAGGTGCACACCATGAAGCACCTGAAGCTGCACGCGAAGATGATGCTGGCCGACGGCAAGCGGGCCATCGTGGGCTCGATCAACCTGGCGCCGGGCAGCTTCGACGGCAGGCGCGAACTGGCGATCGAGACCGACGAATCCGGCACGGTGCAGCGGCTGGAGGAAACCGCGCAGCGCGACTGGGAGTCCTCGCACAAGATCGACCTCAGCGATGCCGGCCTGCTGCACGACCTGCAGAAGCGCCAGCTCGACCCGAGCAAACTGGTGCTCGATGGCGACGCCGAAGCGGCGGGCGGCAAGCCGAAGAAGCACAAGGACAAGGCGAAGGGCTGAGACCGCCATGAGGCGCATCGGCCTCGCGGCGGGATGCCTGCTGGCGGCCAGCGCGGCGCTGGCGGCGGCCGATGCCGAGTTCGCGATCCGCTGGGACCCGGCAGACGGCGGCCCCGCCACGATCGAGGCGATCGCCGAGTCGTTGCATCTTTCCGAGGGCAAGCGCAAGACCTTCGTGGTCCGGTATTTCGAAGTCAAGCAGCCCACCGACGCGCCGCCGGGCGCCACTGCGATCGCCCGCGAGCGGCTTTCGGGGGGCGAGATGGAGTCGATGTACAAGCTGAKAAGCCCGGTCGCCTTCCCGTCGCGCGGGACGAAGTCCGATTGGCGCTGTCCCTTTAAGGTCGATGCCAAGCGGAAGAACGAAATCGACATCGGTTGGAGGGCCGAGGGCGTGACCAAGACGAACTATTCGCGCAGCTGCGAGGCCGAGGGCCACATCGCCGAGCTGCTGCCGGCGCGCTTCATGGCCAAGCCGCTGGACTGCACCAGCAGCATGCTGCGAATGAGTTCCGGCGATATCAAGATCGAACGCTGGAGCCTCCCCGGCGGCAGGCGGGCCTTCGAGGTCTCGACGAACGGCAAGGACACCGATGCCGAACGCAAGGCCTTCGCCCGCCGGGTGGTGCAGCCGTTGATCTATCGCGGCATCAAGCCACTGGAGCAGAGCAAGACCCAATTGGGCAGCAGTTGTTGAAATCGCTGTTCGACGACGCCTGGAAGTCCGGACTCGTCGCGATCGAGACCGTCCTTCATCTGGAGATCACGCCATGAACAAGACCTTCGGAAGCATTTGCAGCGCCGTTCTCGCAGCGCTCGCCATCCATGCCACACAAGCGGCGGACACGGTGTCGGCGCCGCCAGCACTCAAGCTCGGCGACGCCCGCTCCCAGATCGCAGCCGGGAATTGGCAGGCCGCCATTGCCGAACTCGAGCGCGTGAGAGACACCGGAAACGCCGACTGGAACAACCTGATGGGCTACAGCCTCCGCAAGGCCTCGCCGCCCGATTACCCATCGGCCGAGCGGTACTACGCCACCGCGCTGCGCATCGACCGCGACCATCGCGGTGCGCTCGAGTACTCCGGAGAGCTCTTCCTGATCCTTGGCAAGCTGCCCCAGGCCGAGGAGCGCCTTGCTCGGCTGGCGAAGGTCTGCACCACGCCCTGCGAGGAGCTCGACGACCTCAGCGCAGCGATCGAGCGCTACAAGGCGGCCGGCAACAGCTACGTTCCCAAGCCCTAGGTGTTGGCCTCGACTGCCTCGGATTTCGCCTTCATGCTCCAGAAGCGGCCGGGCGCCTACATCGGCGCACCGGCGAAGGCCCGAAAACGACCCGCCGGTGCACAACCCTACTACGACTTCAACGACCAGATCCTGCCGCTCGGCGCCGCCTTCTGGGTGGCGCTTGTCAAGCAGCAACTGGCGGCCGCATAGTCGGGCGATGCTGTCCGTCTTCGATATCTTCAAGGTCGGTATCGGCCCGTCGAGCTCGCACACCGTGGGCCCGATGCGGGCGGCGTGCATGTTCGCGAACGCGCTCGAGCGCGACGGCCTGCTGGCGCGCACGGCGCGGGTTCGCGTGCGGCTTTATGGCTCGCTCGGCGCGACCGGACACGGCCACGCGACCGATGTGGGCGTCATGCTCGGGCTGCTGGGCGAGGCCCCTGACACGGTCGACCCTGCGAAGGTGCGGCCGCACATCGATGCCGTTCGTCGCGCGAGTCAGTTGGCGCTGCTGGGCCGCCATCCGATCGGCTTCGCACAGGCCCGGGACATCGAGTTCGCCGGCCACGAGTCGCTCGCCGAGCATCCCAACGGCATGCGGATGKTCGCGTTCGACGCCGGCGGCGTTGTGCTGGCCGATCGCTGCTACTTCTCGGTCGGCGGCGGCTTCGTCGTCGAAGGCGGCGCCGATGCGGCAGCGGCCGATGCATCGGCCGGCCTCGTGTGGCCCCATCCGTTTCGCAGCGGCGACGAGTTGATCTCGCAGGCCACGCAGAAAGGGCTGAGCGTGGCACGGCTGGTGCGCGACAACGAGGCTATCTGGCGCGATCCGGTCGACGTGCGCGCGGGCGTGCTCCACATCTGGCAGGTCATGCGGCTGTGCGTGCGGCGCGGCTTCGGCATCGACAATCCGGGCGCCGCCGAGCGCCTCCCCGGCAATCTCAACATCCGCCGACGCGCGCCCCAGCTCTGCCGCGAGCTGCTGGCCAGCGACGCGGGTGCCGCGGGCGCCGACCCGCTGTCGGCGATGGACTGGGTCAACGCCTTCGCAATGGCGGTCAACGAGGAGAACGCGGCCGGCGGCCGGGTGGTGACCGCGCCGACCAACGGCGCGGCGGGCGTGATCCCGGCGGTGCTGCACTACTATGACAAGTTCTGTCCCGGCGCTTCGGACGATGGCGTCGTCGACTTCCTGCTCACCGCGGCCGCCATCGGCATGCTCTACAAGGCCAACGCGTCGATCTCGGGCGCCGAGGTCGGCTGCCAGGGCGAGGTCGGCGTGGCCTGCTCGATGGCGGCCGGCGCGCTGGCCGCGGTGCTCGGCGGCACGCCGGCCCAGGTCGAGAACGCGGCCGAGATCGGCATGGAGCACAACCTCGGCCTGACCTGCGACCCGGTCGGCGGGCTGGTGCAGATCCCGTGCATCGAGCGCAACGCGATGGGCGCGGTCAAGGCCATCAACGCGGCCAGGCTGGCGCTGCGCGGCGACGGCAGCCACTATGTGTCGCTCGACGCCGTCATCAAGACCATGATGCAGACCGGCGAGGACATGAAGTCGACCTACAAGGAGACTTCGCTGGGGGGATTGGCGGTGAATGTGGTGGAGTGCTGAGGCGCTCAGCCGTGCAAGGGCCAGCGCCCGAGCACGACATGCCGCCCCTTGCCGATAAGGCTCCGGATCAGGACGAACTCGCGGGCCTTCCAGGCGATGGGCGCCACCCGCAGGTCCGGCACGACCTGCGTGACGCGAAGCAGTGTCATGTGCGGCGTGAAGACGCCCTGGTCGGCCGTCACGCCGGACGCGCGCAGCGCAGCCCCCAGTTCGAGGCGAAAGGCCTGCAAGGCCGGCATCGCTTCGCGCCCGACCAGCACCAGCGGATGCTTTCTTGCTCTCGATCGGAAACTCTTGACGCCATCGAAGCGCAGCGCGAACGTCGCACTGTGCAGGCTTGCCGCCGCCTGTTGGGCTTTCGTCACTAGGTCTTCCGGCAACTCGGGCCAGGAGCCCAGGTGGTGCAAGGTCACATGCAGACGCTCCGCGGTGGCCGCCAGAGCCTTGAGGCCGTGATCGGCACGCAGGCGCAGGGCCAGTTCGGCGGCCTGGGCTGCGGCTGCTGGATCCGGCTGCAGTGCGAAGAAGAGGCTGTTCACCGCACTCCTTTCACTCCCACTCGCTCGTCGCAACTGACCATCAACGAACCGGGGAGAAGTGTGCCGTGCAGCCCTGCGTTCGGACCACGTGGACGCCAGTCCGTGACGCCGACTCGAAAACGTTCATGCAATCAGTTGTTCAAGCTCGCGCACCACCTTCGCCGGAAGCCGGCGGGCTTCCTTGGCCAGATTAACTTCCAGCGTCGCCCTTGCGGTTTCCAGCAAATTCCCATCCAGGACATAGCCGCCCTTGCCTTCCAGCCACGAGAGCACCTCGGCCAGGTGCCAAATGGAGGCGCTGCCCTCGTGAACCGGCACCGGAAAGTTGCTGACATGGGAGAGCATGAGCTTGCGCATCGCCTGGCGCGATACGCCCACGAGTTCGGCGACATCCGTCAGGCCGACGAAGTCTGGCGCGGCCTCCACCAGCCTGGCCGATGGAATGGCACCCTTGACATCGGCCAACGCGCTTCGGACTGCTTCCTTCGCTCTGTTGGCCTCGCGCGTGAACTCCAGGGCCAGGCGACCCGATTGCCCGATGCCCACCAGGGCATCGTCGCAGCCGGCTTCACCCAGACGTTCGACCAGTGCCTCGGGATCGCAATCGTTTTCGGCAAGCTGGTATTTGAGGGTGAAGGTGAATTCCATGGGTCATTCCTCGGAAGAAGAGCCGCCTTCCCCTTGGCGCTTGTGGGTCGGACAGTTGACCACGACTCGTCGCAATGCCCGCGCGTGATTGCCGGGGTTCTTCGGCGTGCTCCAAATGCTGGTGATGCAGAACTCGCCGCAGCGGCATTCGTCGCCGTTGTAGGGGCAATAGACACGGCCCCAGGCACGGCATCCGCCGATCTCGACGCGCCAGCCCTGTGGTTCCGCATGCTTGAGCGCATCCTTCGACTTCCTTCTTGGGGTGTGACGGGCGAGCCATTCAACATCTCGAGTATGAGTTTGAACCGTTAGGTTGTCAAGTGACAACCCAGGGTGCTCACTCCCACTCGATCGTCGCCGGCGGCTTGCTGCTCACGTCATAGGTCACGCGGTTGATGCCGCGCACCTCGTTGATGATTCGCCCCGACACCTTCTTGAGCAGCGCATAGGGCAGCTCGGCCCAGTCAGCGGTCATGAAGTCGCTGGTCTGCACCGCACGCAGCGCCACCACGTAGTCGTAGGTGCGGCCGTCGCCCATCACGCCGACGCTCTTGACCGGCAGGAACACCGTGAAGGCCTGGCTCGTGAGGTCGTACCAGCTCTTGCCGCTGGCGGGGTCGATGAAGTTGCGCAGTTCCTCGATGAAGATCGCATCGGCGCGGCGCAGCAGCTCGGCGTATTCCTTCTTGACTTCGCCGAGGATGCGCACGCCCAGGCCCGGACCCGGAAACGGATGGCGATACACCATCTCCGGCGGCAGGCCCAGCGCGACGCCGAGTTCGCGCACCTCGTCCTTGAACAGGTCGCGCAGCGGCTCGAGCAGCTTCAGGCCCAGTTGCTCGGGCAGGCCGCCGACGTTGTGGTGGCTCTTGATCGTGACCGCCTTCTTGCTCTTGGCGCCGCCCGACTCGATCACGTCGGGATAGATGGTGCCCTGGGCCAGCCACTTGGCGCCCTTGGCGCCGGCGCTGGTGAGCTTGGCCGCTTCCTGCTTGAAGACGGTGACGAACTCGCCGCCGATGATCTTGCGCTTGGCCTCGGGGTCGCTCACTCCGGCCAGCTTGCCGAGGAACAGATCGCTGGCATCGACGCGGATCACCTTGGCATGCAGCTGGCCGACGAACATGTCCATGACCATGTCGCCTTCGTTTAGCCGCAGCAGGCCGTGGTCGACGAAGACGCAGGTCAGCTGGTCGCCGATGGCTCGATGGATCAGCGCCGCGGCCACCGACGAGTCGACGCCGCCCGAGAGCCCGAGGATGACTTCCTCGTCGCCCACCTGCTGGCGGATTGCCTCGACGGCTTCGGCGATGTGATCGCGCATCACCCAGTCGGGCCGGGCCGCGCAGATGCCGAGCACGAAGCGGTCGAGGATCGCCTTGCCCTGCTGCGTGTGCGTCACTTCGGGATGGAACTGCACGGCATAGAAGTGCCGCTCTTCGTCCGCCATACCGGCGATCGGGCAGCTCTCGGTCGAGGCCATCAGCTTGAATCCCGGCGGCAGCTCGGTGACCTTGTCGCCGTGGCTCATCCAGACGTTGAGCATGCCGTGGCCCTCGTCGGTCGTGAAGTCGGCGATGTCGCGTAGCAGCTCGGTGTGGCCGCGCGCCCGCACGGCGGCGAAGCCGAACTCGCGCTTGTGGCCGCCCTCGACTTTGCCGCCCAGCTGGTGCGCCATGGTCTGCATGCCGTAGCAGATGCCCAGCACCGGCACGCCGAGATCGAACACCGCCTGCGGTGCCTTGTCGGTGGTGTCCTCGTAGACGCTGGCGTGGCTGCCGGAAAGGATCACGCCCTTGAGCCTGCCGTCCTTGGCGAACTCGCGCACCCACTCGTCGCTCACGTCGCAAGGATGGACCTCGGAGAACACATGCGCCTCGCGCACGCGGCGCGCAATCAGCTGGGTGACTTGCGAACCGAAGTCGAGGATGAGGATCTTGTCGTGTTGCATGAAGAAGACTCAGAGCGTTGAAATGTCGAAAAGGCGCACGCCTGCCTGCGGCGCCGCCTGGATGAGCTGCTCGTCGAAGGTAGCGAGCGGAAGGTCGAGCGAGCGTGCCAGCCAGAGGTAGCCCGCGTCGTAGAGCGAGACACCCGCATCGATGGCCACCGCGAGCACCGCCTTGTGCTGGGCCGGCGCCAGTTCGTGCAGTTCCACGCGATGGCGGATGGCGTCGAGCACGCTCCACAGGCCTTCGACCGCGGAGGATGGGATGCGGCCGCTGCGCACGCCGTTGGCAAGGATGTTGGCGCACTCCCATTGCCAGGCATTGGGCGCCTGCGGCTCGACCTCGTCGCGGCGGATCGCGGCGTAGAGCCTGCGGGTGTGTTCGCTGGCCTGGTCCGGCAGCAGCCAGGCCGAGGTCACCGAGGCATCCATGACGAAGGCCGTCACGACTGCCGCCCTTCGTCCCGAAGGGCGCGCACATCCGGACCCGGCTTGATCGCGGCGTGCAGGGCGTCGATCTGCCTCAGTTCGCGGGCGATCTGCTCGTCGGTGATCACCGGCTTGCGCCGCACCGGCAGCATGCGCACGACCTCCTTGCCATGGCGCGTGATGCGCACCTCCTCGCCCTTCTCGACCAGGTCGATCAGGGCCGAGAAGTTGTTCTTGGCTTCGGAGATGCCGAGGGATTGCATTTGGGCCAGAAAAATTTAATCTGGCCCGAATTCTAAAGCCAATCTGGCCCGGCTTTCAATGTCTGGCCAGATTGGGCTCAGGCCGGCGCCGGGCCCCCCAAGCCGGCCTGCCGCCCCCTCGGGGGCCAGYGACCCACAGGCAGTGGGGGAGCATGGGGCCCATTCACTCAGCCCGGTAGTTCGGAGCTTCCTTGGTGATCTGCACGTCGTGCACGTGGCTCTCGCGAATGCCCGCCGTGGTGATCTCGACGAACTCGGCCTTGTTCTTCATGTCGTCGATCGTGGCGCATCCGCAGTAGCCCATGCTGGCGCGAAGGCCGCCGGACATCTGGTAGACGATCGACACCATCGAGCCCTTGTAGGGCACGCGGCCCTCGATGCCCTCGGGCACCAGCTTGTCGGCGTTCGGGTTACCGGTGCTCGACTCCTGGAAGTAGCGGTCGGCGCTGCCCTGCTGCATTGCGCCGATCGAACCCATGCCGCGGTAGCTCTTGTAGCTGCGGCCCTGGAACAGCACGATCTCGCCCGGCGCCTCTTCGGTGCCGGCGAACATGCCGCCCATCATCACGGTGCTGGCGCCGGCGGCGATCGCCTTGGCGATGTCGCCCGAGTAGCGAATGCCACCGTCGGCGATCAGCGGTACGCCGGTGCCCTGCAGCGCGGTGGCGACGTTGTCGATCGCCATGATCTGCGGCACGCCGACGCCGGCCACGATGCGGGTGGTGCAGATCGAGCCGGGGCCGATGCCGACTTTGACCGCGTCGGCGCCGGCATCGGCCAGCGCACGGGCAGCGTCGCCGGTGGCGATGTTGCCGCCGATGACGTCGACCTGCGGGTAGTTCTGCTTGACCCAGCGCACGCGCTCGATCACGCCGGCGCTGTGGCCGTGCGCGGTGTCGACCACGATGGCGTCGACCCCGGCCTTGACCAGCGCCTCGACGCGCTCCTCGGTGCCCTCGCCCACACCCACCGCTGCACCCACGCGCAGCCGGCCGCTGGCGTCGCGCGCCGCGTTCGGAAAGCTGGTCTGCTTGGTGATGTCCTTCACGGTGATCAGGCCCTTGAGCTCCCAGGCTTCGTTGATCACCAGCAGGCGCTCGAGCTTGTGCTTGTTGAGCAGCGCCTTGGCGTCGGCCAGCGTGGTGCCGTCGGGCACCGTGATGAGCCGGTCGCGCCGGGTCATGATCTCGCTCACCGGCACGTCGTAGCGGCTCTCGAAGCGCAGGTCGCGGCCGGTGACGATGCCGACCACCTTGCCGGCATCGCAGACCGGGAAGCCCGAAATGCCGAGCTGTTCGGATAAAGCCATCACCTGCCGCACGGTGTGGGTCGGGGTGATGACGACCGGATCGCGCAGCACGCCGGATTCGTAGCGCTTCACCTTGGCCACCTGGGCCGCCTGCTCGGCCGGCGTGAGGTTCTTGTGGACGATGCCGATGCCGCCTTCCTGCGCGATGGCGATCGCGAGGCGCGCTTCGGTCACGGTGTCCATCGCGGCCGAAACCAGCGGCAGATTGAGCGTGATGTTGCGGGAGAGCCGAGTGGCGAGGGAAGTGTCCTTGGGAAGGACCTGGGAGAACGCTGGCACCAGCAACACGTCGTCGAAGGTGAGCGCTTTGCCGAGAAGGCGCATGGGGTGAAGCTCCAAAAGAAGGATTGTAACGAGGCCTCCGGGCCCGGGCCGAGCCAGGGATTAGCGCTTTCTGCGTCGCAATAGGGCCAAGCTGCGTCCAAATACCGTCCAAGCGTTGCAAAAACGCCAGCAGGCAGGTTGCAAAACGTAAGGCGGCGGTAAACTTCGGGCCATGAAGCTCGTGCAGTTGCTCCTCGTCGGGTCCGTTTTCCTGCTGCCCCTGGGCGCGCAGGCCCAATGGCAGTGGCTCGACAAGGACAACAAGAAGGTGTTCAGCGACCACGCGCCGCCGCCCGAGGTGCCCGAAAAGAACATCCTGCGCCGGCCCAGTGCGCCGGCCAAGCGGCTGAACTACAGTGCGGCGCCGGTTGCCGAGGATGTGGTGACGGCGGCCCCTTCGCCCGCTTCCCAGCCACCGGCCGCCCCCAAGGCCGCCGGCGTCGACAAGGAACTCGAGGAGAAGGCGCGCAAGGCCGAGGAGGCCGAAAAGGCCAAGCAGGCCGCCGAGACGCAGAAGATCGCCCAGGCCCGGAAGGAAAACTGCAGCCGGGCGCGCGAAGGCAAGGCGACCATGGACAGCGGCCTCCGCGTCGCGCGCCTGAATGCCCAGGGCGAGCGCGAGATCATCGACGACGCCACGCGCGCCAGCGAGCAGAAGCGGCTGCAGGCGGTCATCGACTCCGACTGCAAATAGACCCTRGCCGGGACTCGCGCTCTAGTACCCGGCCTTGCCGCCCTTGCGCCGGTTCGCAAAAAGACCCGTGCCGCGCGCGCCCTGCTGGCGGAATCGCTCGCGCCGCGCCACCTTCGGGTCCACCGTGAGCGGACGGCACAGTTCGACCCGATCGAGCTCGCCCACGCACCGGGTCCATTCGACCGCCCGGCCCCAGATCCCCGGCGTAAGTGCTTGCCAGTCCAGTCCCGGCAAGGCCTGCGGCAGGCCGCTGGCGACCACCGCCTCGCGCACTGTTGCGCCCGGCGGAACTTCGAGCTCCCGCTCGAAGACCTCGCGCGGCCCCGGCGAGCAGGCGACCGTAACCCTCGGCATCACGCGACGCCGTAGACCTGCTCGGCGCGCTTCACGAAGGCCTCCACAAGGTTCGAGGCGATCTTGTCGAACACCGGGCCGACCAGCGCCTGGAGCGCAAAGTTGCTGAAGCCGTAGCTCAGGTTGAGCTCGACCCGGCAGGCGCGCTCGCCGTCTTCCCCGACCGGGGTGAAGGTCCAGACCCCATCGAGGTTCGAGAACGGCCCGTCGACCAGCTTCAAGTGGACCTCGCGGCCCGGCACATGGGTGTTCCGGGTGGTGAAGCTCTGGTGGAAACCGCTGAAAGCGAGGCCGACCTCGGCGGTCATGCCGAGTCCGCTGTCCTCGATGACTTTCGAGCGATCGCACCACGGCAGGAACTCGGGATACCTCGCCACATCGGTGACGAGCGCATACATCTCGTCGGCGCTGTACCAGATAAGAACGGACTTGTGGACTGTTTTCATAGAATCGGCACCGCGTGCGCGACGGATTGTATTGAAGCCATGCAGCCCTCACCTGAAACACCATGGCCACGAAAAAGAAGCAAGACCCCTCCTCCCGCATCGCCGACAACAAGAAGGCCGCGTACAACTATTTCTTCGAAGAGCGTTTCGAGGCCGGGATGGTGCTCGAGGGCTGGGAGGTCAAGTCGCTTCGCGAGGGCAAGGTGCAACTGACCGACGGCTACGTCGTCATCCGCAATGGCGAGCTGTTCGTGATCGGCTGCCAGATCAATCCGCTTCGTTCGGCGTCCACGCACATCACGCCGGATTCGGTGCGCACCAAGAAACTGCTGCTGCACAAGGAGCAGATCCGCCGGCTGATCGGCAAGGTCGAGCAGAAGGGCTACACGCTGGTGCCGCTCAACCTCCACTGGAAGGCCGGCAAGGTCAAGTGCGAGATCGCGCTGGCCAAGGGCAAGGCCGAGCACGACAAGCGCGACACCATCAAGGACCGCGAAGGCAAGCGCGAGGTCGAGCGCGCCATGAAGAGCCGCAGCCGTTGAGAAAGTTTTTTTCGAGGGCGGTGGAATAACCCCCCCGTCGGCGGCGTTCGTGCATCAGGTACATCGTCCATGGATTCACGCGCCCTCGTCCCCCACATCCCGAGCCTGCGGCGCTATGCACGCACGCTGACCGGCGACGCCTGGGCCGCCGACGACCTGGTGCAGGACACGCTGGAGCGCGCCTGCAGCAAATGGCGGCTGTGGAGCCTGGGGACCGACCTGCGGGCCTGGCTCTTCACGATCATGCACAACCAGTTCGCCAGCCAGATGCGGCGGGCACCGGCGCGCGCAGTCGTCGTCGACATTGAAGACGCGGCGCACGAGTTGCGCGCCGCCGACTCGCCCCGCGATCAGGCGATCGACCTGCAGCGCTGCCTGCTGCTGCTGCCGGAGGACCAGCGGGCGGTGCTGCTGCTGGTCGCGCTCGAGGATCTCTCGTACGCACAGGTCGCGAAGGTGCTCGGCATTCCGGCCGGCACGGTGATGTCGCGGCTGTCGCGGGCCCGCAGCCGCCTGCAGGCCCTGATGGACGAAGCGACGCCGGCATCCGGCCGCGCCGCGCTGCGCCGCCTCAAGTAACCGAGCACGACATGAACACGCCGCCTCCGCCCTCCGACGAAGACCTGCACGCCTGGCAGGCCCAGCGCGACGCCCTGCGCCAGCTGCATCGCGAGGTGCTCGACGAGCCGGTCCCGCCGATGCTGCTGGAGGCCGCGGGCATGGCGGGTGGGCGGCAGGCGGCCGACGCCCGCTGGTTGCGCTGGGGTGGCATGGCAGCCACCGTCGCGATCGCCTTCGGTGCCGGCTGGTTCGGCAACGGGCAATGGCTGCGCGCGAACGGCGACCCTTCGCGGCTGGTCCGTGCGGCACCGRCAACCCAGGAGTTCGTGCATGCGGCAGCCGTGGCCCACGCGGTCTATTCGCCCGAGAAGCGGCACCCGGTGGAAGTGGCCGCCGCCGAGCAGCAGCACCTGGTGCAGTGGCTCTCCAGGCGACTCGACCGGCGGCTGAAGCTGCCTGACCTGTCGACACAGGGCTACACGCTGGTCGGTGGCCGGCTGCTGCCGGGCAGCCAGGGCCCCAGGGCGCAGTTCATGTTCGAAAAGGCCGGCGGTGAACGGGTGACGCTCTACATCGGCAGCCTGGACGGGGCGAGCGCCTCGAGCGCCGGAGAAACCGCCTTCCGTTTCACGACCGAAGGGCCGGTGCCGAGTTTCTACTGGGTCGACCGCGGCTTCGGCTACGCTCTGGCGGGCGCGCTCCCGCGCGATGCCTTGCTTGGCCTAGCCACCGCGGTCCACCGTCAGCTCGAAAGTGCCGGCGGCTAGACTGTCCGGGCTGCATTCCGATTTTTTAACCGAAGGAGAAAACTTCATGAAACTGCTCAGCGCCTCGATTCTTGCCGTCGCCCTGCTCGCCGGCTGCGGCAGCATGTCCAGCAAGGCGCCGGACACGCCCACCCGCACCTCTGACGGGGTGCTGATCGGCCCGACCGGGATGACGCTCTACACCTTCGACCGCGACGTCGTCGGCAGCGGCAAGTCGGCCTGCAACGGCCCCTGCATCGTGGCCTGGCCAGCGCTGAAGGTGGCCGACACCGCCAAGCCGATGGGCCCCTACACGATCATCGTGCGCGACGACGGCAGCAAGCAGTGGGCCTACAAGGGCGCCCCGCTCTACTACTGGTCGAAGGACGCCAAGGCCGGCGACAAGACCGGCGACGGTTTCAACGGCGTCTGGAAGGTGGCGCGCCCCTGAGTGCAGCAGCCGGCGCGCCTGAACGGGCGCGCCCATCGGAAAGGCCGGCATGCGCCGGCCTTTTTCATTGGCGGCCCGGGCCGGATCAGTCGAACACGATCACGCCGCGCGCATTGCGGGCCTGTGCCAGGTCGTCGAAGGCCTGCGGTGCTTCCTCGATGCGGTAGCGCCGGGTGATCAGCTCGTCGAGCTTCAGCTTGCCGGCGCCTGGTAGAGCGACAACAGCCGCGGGAAGTCGTGGCGCGGGCGGGTCGAGCCGTAGAAGCTGCCCTTGATGGACTTTTCTTCCGTTGCAAAGCTCGCGGTCTTGAGCGT